>NZ_FRCR01000016.1 GCF_900142995.1 Caldanaerovirga acetigignens
GATGAGGACGAACGTAGAAGGAGTATATGCGATAGGCGACATAACGGGCAGATATCAGCTGGCCCACGTGGCGTCGCACCAGGGGATTGTGGCTGCTGCCAACGCAACTGGAGAAAACAAAGTGATGGACTACAGGGCCGTGCCGAGCTGCATCTTTACAAGCCCGGAAGTTGCCTACGTGGGCCTTACAGAAAAAGAGGCCCGGGAAATCTACGGAGACGGCATAAAAATAGGGAGATTTCCCTTTATAGCGAGCGGAAGGGCTCTTACTTTGGGCGAGACAGAAGGGTTTGTCAAGATAATAGCGGATTTTAAATGGAACGAGATACTGGGTGTCCACATCATAGGGCAGGGAGCGACGGAGCTCATTGCAGAAGCCGTACTTGCTATAAAACTCGAGTGCACGGCCGAGGAGCTGGCGGACACCATCCACGCCCATCCGACCCTTTCGGAGACCGTTATGGAGGCGTCCTTCGACCTTTTAGGGATGCCGATTCATAAGATGTGAAGGCGAAGATTGATTTATGAGCGACAAATTAGGCCGCAATTTTATGCGGCTTTTTTATATGCATACGTTATATGAGCGTTAGCTCGATGGTAAAGGTTTATTGCGGACAAGGCTGTACTACCCTGCTAGCCGAAAGCAAAAGTGTCCGCCGGTAAGTGGAATCCGAAGGTCGGTGGAAAAACCACGGCCAGATGAAGAAGAAACCCATGCTTAAGGAAAGGCAGAGTATATGGGGAGGGCGTGGGTGTTTATTAAGATGGTGTAAAATTTTCTTAGGTCAAAAAGAAGGAAAAACCAGGACGGATATAGAAGAAAGACCTCACCATCCTCTAACCAGGATGAGTAAAAAACTCAACAGGAAGGTGAGGTCTTATGGAAATAATTCTGTATGTATTTAAAACATTCCTGCTTTGTGCACAAAAAATTTTAGAGTTACTTTCCGGAAAAATACACTTTTTCTGAATTTGAAGAAGAACTTCATAAGCTGTGAAAAGATATACAAAGACAAGAAAGAAAGGAAAAATTGGGTAGTATTACAGAAACCTGAATCCGTGATAAGGATTGCAATATAATCCATAAATGCGGGACATTTCCATGGAAAGCTCTTCTTAAAAACTAAAATTTTCTGCGGTTTTGGAGGAGATTTCATCTACAATATTACGCTTGGACTCCAAATGCTCAGTTTCCAAAGGCAAAAGCCTGATAAATACGCCGGAAGCTTCTAAACCACGGTTCATCCCTTGATAACCCTAATTTGAAACGATTTGCATGAAAAAATACCCGGGATGCTATCGTGATTAGATTTTGAAGGTCGTTTGTCTCAAATTTTCCGGAAGGCAGCCTTTCAAGGTCCATGTCGCTCTTTAGCTCGCTATGAAATTGTTCGATTGTCCCATGCTCCGCATACAAGGCTTCGATAACTTCAGGTTCTTCTTCTAGTAGCGATGTATAATATGTGCTTACTTCAATCTCAGGCATAACTCTAATAAATATCTTTGCCTTCTCTAACTTTTATGAGTTTACCTATGTTGCGTGCTATTTGAAGCCATCCTTCAGGGCTTTCCTTCCGAAGATTGCGCTTTATTATGTAATCGACTTTCGTTTCTTGCTTTATGAGTATTTTTATGTTTTCTATGCTGTCGTTCCCTGCATCCATCCTTACTATCAGAGGCTTATCCGTAACAGCTCTGGCATAGCGAATGCTCTCATCTATAAATTCAGGCGTGTTTTTCTGACAGTGTTGTTTTCCCTCGCGCAGCTCGATGTTTACTCCATAACCTTCTTGACCCAGATATGCGATAATAGGAGAGTATCCTTCAAAACCTTTGTATGTCATGGATACGCCTTCTTTTTTAGTCTTTGAGTTGTCATAATGGGGATACGTCGACATCCAAAGCTACGTAATCTTTATAGCAGGGTGTAATCTTTACTCCCGCTTTCTTAAGCAAGAGAGCCAATTCTTCAAGTATGATGTTGTTCCAGATGCTGCCTGCCATATCAAATCTCTGACGCAGAGTCGGACTTGAAGGGACTTTTCTGATCCCAAGGCGGATTTAAAAAATTTGTCCTGGCGGAAAGGTTCAATGCTATCAAAGTCATTTTTTCCTTGACAGAGGAGGCCGATATATGATATTGCAACGTCGCTGTTTTTTATGTCCGGTTCTGGCATTTTGGAGATTTTCGCATTGTTTAACCGACTTTTGAAACCTGTTTTATTGAGAAGGACTCCGACACAGGCAAGTCCGCTGACGGGAGTAAGAATTTCGTTTATCCTTACAATCTTAAATTTCATATTCACCTTAGGGGTTATTTTTTTCCTGTTGCGTTTTTTGTCCCCTTACTTGATTTTACTACTTTTCCCTTACTCGTACAAGGTTTTTTGGAATTTAATAATCACGGATTCAGGGGATATTTATTTTGAGAGCTAAATCTCGGGCAATAGAGTTACTGAAGCGAGTAGTGCATGAACATATCAATACTAAAAAAAGGGTATGGTGGTTGGTTCGCAGGCAAATAAATAGAGCCCTGGGCAACGCCTATTGGTGACCAGGGCCAAACGAGCTTAATTGAACTATATTAGAAACTTTGCGGAGTTAGCAAACTACCAAAGCCTGATACATATATTTGTTGGTGTTAGATAAGTAATCATTCCAATAAAAATAGGGACTGAGTGAGTTGAATTAATTTGTATAATTATATCAGCCGAAAAATTGCATAATCTTTAGCAATATCCAAGTTAAGGGGTTAGCTCCGTCACAGATACTAGATATTTTCGTAGCTCCTTCCGGAAATTTAAAAGCTGCATCTATTGCCGCTTGAGTATGAAGGGGAGATACATTTGTGGCTATTAAAAGTCCTACAGCAATAACAATAGCGCCAATTATTACAGATCTAAAAACATTACCTCTACATATAGGTGCTACCATAGCAACCATAAAAGGAATTGTAGCTAGATCGCCAAATGGTAAGACTCGGTTTCCTGGGATTACTAGAGCTAAGAAAATGGTTACAGGGACAAGTATAAGTGCAGTGGCTATTGCGGAAGGATGTCCTATAGCTACGGCTGAATCAAGTCCAATATAAAATTCTTGGCTAGCAAATCTCTTTTGCATAAAAGCTTTAGCTGCTTCGGACACAGGCATAAGACCTTCCATTAGAATTTTAACCATCCTAGGCATAAGGAACATAACACCTGCCATGGACATGCCAAGGTTTAATGTGGCTTTTGCATCATACTTTGCTAATAGGCCGAGAATTATTCCGAGCAGTAAACCAACAACTACAGGTTCACCAAATACGCCAAATTTTTTACTTATTTGTTCTGGATCAGCATTTATTTTGTTGATTCCTGGAATTTTATCAATAATCTTATTCAAAGGTATTGCAATAGGCACATATGCAGCTGAAAATCCATGAGGTAATGATACCCCTGGAAGACCGTAGAATTCCTGTACCATTTGAGCCGTCCAATCGCCAAGCTTCAATACAATTGCGCAGTTGATTGCAGCAGCTACCATTCCTAAAGTTAAACTTCCTGTAGCGGCTGTCACAAGTGCACCAGTGAAGGCAAAATGCCAGTAATTCCATAAATCTACATTAACCGTTTTTGTGGTTTTCGTGGCAAGCATTACTATGTTAACTAAAAGGCCTATAGGTATTACGAAAGCTCCTACTTTAGAAGCAAAAGCTATCGCAGCTGCTGCAGGCCAACCTACGTCTATTACATCCAACTTTATTCCCATATTTTCTACCATTGCTTTTGCAGCAGGTCCCAAATTATTACTCAAAAGACCAATAACCAGGTTGATTCCGATAAAACCTATACCTATGGTAATTCCTGCCCTAAACGCTTTACCAGGTTTTTCACCTAAAATTACTGCAAGAATGAAGATAATAATTGGTAGCATTACAACTGCACCTAAATCTAAGATAAACCTAATGACTGACATTAAAAAACCCCCTTTAAATGTTTTATGAAATATCATTATTATTTGTTTTTTAATATATTAACGATATCTTTAATGACATTATCCTCGCCAATTCCTGTTATAAATGGAAGACCGTTAATAATTGGTACATTGAAATTGTCTTTTAATATTGTTGTTGAAACTATAAGATCTGCTCCATCGGAGTAGCTTCTGAGTTCTGTTACCTTACACTGGATAATGTTTACGTTAATTCCTTCTTTTTTACAGGCCTCGGCAATTTTATCTGCTACTACTGTAGAAGTAGCTATACCAGTTCCACAGGCAACTATAACTTTTTTTACTGTCATTATTTATCCTCCCGTCTAAAAACTTTAATAAATTGTAATTTATATAAGATTATAAACCTTCAATCTTTCACCTCCTCCTTCGGAATATTTTTAAGCAAGAATTCCAACTTTTATTGAGCGAGATAGAATTGATATTAATTCTTTCTTGTTTTTAGTTTCAGAAAGCTGATGAAGTAGTTTTTTATCTTGGAAAAGAGACACTAAACTTTTAAGTAAGTTTATCTGCATTGTCGGTTCATTGATTGCTAGCATAAAAACCAGTTTAACATCAACTTCTTCTTCTGGATTTCCCATGATCGAAAATTTAACAGGCTTATTCAGAACCCCTATTGCTATAGCCGGCTTTACTACGTGAATTATGTCGGCGTGAGGTATAGCAACTCCTACTCCTTCAGTGGGAAGTCCAGTTGGAAATACTTTTTCTCTTTCTAGAATTGCTTCTAAAAAACTTTCCTTTACATAACCACTTGATATCAATAGATTAGCAAGAGCTTTTAATACTTCTTCTCTTTTCTCAGCTTCGAGACGAATTAAAATTAATTCTTCGTTCAATAAGTTGAATTCTTGCATGAATTATGCCTCCTTGGATTAAGTTTTATTAACATATCCTTCCGAGAACTATTTAGATGCAAATTCTGTTCCAAAATGAATTAATATATTTTTGTGTTCTTATGATGCATACATCAAAAAAATATACCGAAAAAATTACCACATTTTATACCTAAGCTGTAAATTTTGTTGTAGTTCTTTTTTAAAACCATAGTATTGACTTGCCATCAACACGTAAAATATAATAATGCCGGACTAAAAAAGTTTAATGGAGGTATTAAAAGTATGAAACTGTTCCTGGACACGGCCAACGTCAACGAAATACGCGAAGCTGCGGCATTGGGAGTTATCTCGGGCGTTACAACCAATCCAACCCTGATTGCAAAAGAAGGAAGGGATTTTAAAGAGACGATTTTGGAGATAACAAAAATAGTAGATGGACCCATAAGCGCGGAAGTTGTCAGTCTCGATGCCGAGGGCATGGTAAAAGAGGCTATGGAAATAGCTTCGTGGCATCCAAACATAGTAATTAAAATTCCGATGACGTGGGAAGGATTGAAGGCTGTAAAAGAATTGAGTAAAAATGGCGTTAAAACCAATGTTACCCTTATTTTCTCACCAAGCCAGGCTCTTTTAGCGGCCCAGGCTGGTGCAACTTACGTGAGTCCTTTTATCGGAAGGTTTACCGACATAAGCCAGGATGGTATAGCTCTGGTTTCGGATATTGTCGATATTTTTACGCTTCATGATATAAAGACGAAAGTTATAGCTGCCAGTATCAGGACGCCAATGGACGTAGTCAACGCTGCAAAGGCAGGAGCTGACATAGCTACTGTGCCTTATAAAGTTCTGGAGCAGATGGTAAAACACCCCTTGACCGATATAGGCATCCAGCGCTTCCTCGAGGATTGGAAAAAAGTGCCGAACAAGTAATGCCGCATGAAAAATAAGCCCGTGTTCTTTATTTAATGCGGGCTTTTTTTGTTTTCTGGCCCCCGTTCGGGGTCTATTACTTTTCTCATACCCCGGATTTTGTCGAGGGCTTCTTTTCTTACAGCAAGCTCCCTTGATATTTCCTCCTTTTCTGTTGCTTTTTCTTTTTTTCTTTTATCTTTTTTTGCCATTAAAAAACCCACCTCTGTTTTATGTCTTGCGTTAATATATTGTGCAGTATCGATAAGAATTATTTTGAGTTTGGTAATTTTGTATAAATGATTGATGGGAACTGAATAAAAATGTTAACATATAGGAGAAAGAAGATGATGGAGGAAGGGAGAAGACTATATGCTCAATTTGAATGCAAAACTTATGGAGCTAGAGGCCAGCGGGAAAAAAATTAACGTGGGATTAATAGGCGCTGGTCAGATGGGGCGGGGACTTGTGAGCCAGATTTTTTGCATGAAAGGCATTAAAATGGCAGCCGTATGCGATAGGGATTTAGAAGAAGCAAAAAAAGCTTACATATTGGCGGGGGTGTCCGAAGACGATATATTTCCGGCGCGAACGCCTGCGGAAGTGGAAGAATGGGTAGCAAGGGGAAGGTATGTAATAACGGAAGATTTTAGTACCGTTACGCGAGCTATACCGATTGATGTCATAGTGGATGCAACAGGAGTGCCCGAGGTTGGAGCGCAAATTGCATTAGAGTCAATTTATAACGGTAAACATATAGTGATGTTAAACGTTGAAACGGATGTGACAGTGGGGCCGATTTTGAAGAAGATGGCAGATAGTGCGGGGGTGGTATATACTGTATCTGCCGGGGATGAACCAGGGGCAATAAAAGAATTATATGATTTTGCTGATGCCCTAGGATTTGAGGTATTGGTTTTAGGCAAGGGTAAAAATAACCCCCTCGATTTGGAAGCTAACCCCGATTCGGTTATGGAAGAAGCTATCAAGAAGAAAATGAGCCCTAGAATGCTGGCATCTTTCAAAGACGGCACTAAAACCATGGTGGAACTAACTGCTGTTTCCAATGCAACCGGTTTTATGCCCACCAGGAGGGGGTTAATAGGACCCAGTGCGAGCGTTAAAGAATTGACAAAAATATTCAGATTAAAAGAAGAGGGGGGAATTTTAGAAAGGTATCAGGTAGTGGAATACGTCAACGGTGTTGCACCGGGAGTTTTCGCAATTGTTAAGACCAATTTAGAGGCTATTAAAGAAGAATTGGCTTATCTTTCCATGGGTGAAGGCCCCAACTATGTACTTTATCGTCCTTACCACCTGACAAGCATAGAAACGCCCCTTTCGATCGCCAGGGCGTACATTTACAAGGAGCCTACAATAGTACCTAAGGGTGCTCCGGTATCCGAGACCATAGCAGTAGCAAAAAAAGATTTAAAAGTTGGGGAACACCTTGACGGCATCGGAGGTTTTACGGTTTACGGTTTAATAGATACTTATAAAAACGCGAAAAAAGAAAACGCCCTGCCGATAGGACTGGTAAACAGCAACGTGGTAATGATAAAAAATGTGAAAAAAGGACAGGTAATAACTTATGATTCTATTAGATTAGATGAAGGCTCGCTAATTTTGCAGTTGCGCAGAATGCAAGAGAAGCTGATTGGTTAGGGCTGTGACTAAAAATCAATATTGATATTTTTTAATTTTCGAGGTATAGTTAAAAAAAGATTAAATTTATTAATCGAAAGACGAGGGAGTTTTTTATATGACCTCAAAAATGAAGGCTGAGCTTTATTGCCTTCATTGTAATAAAGATACACCTCACGTAGTGACCTATGTAGGAAAAATCTTGAAAAGCATAAGATGTGAAGAATGCGGCAGTGAAATAGAAATAAACAGGGAGAAATTATTAGAAAATTATGCGGCAGAATTTATCGAACGGATAATAACAAAACCTTACAGGATGACAAAAGAGCTTGAAAAAGACATCACAAAATTTCTCCTTTCGTTACCCATTAGGATCATTACTAAACCTTACAGAATAGTAAAAGAAGTAGAAGAAATATTAAAAAAGGATTAGCGGAGGGATAAGATGTATCAAGGGATTGCGGCTTCGCCGGGCATCGAAATAGGAAAAGCTTTTGTGCTAAAAGAAAGCGAAATTAAGATAGATACGGCTAATATTGCTGAAGAGAAAATTGTCGGTGAAATAAAACGTTTGGAAGAAGGTATTGCAAAGTCCAGGGAGCAGCTAATAAAAATTAGAGAGAAGGCCGAGCGTGAGCTTGGAAAAGACAAGGCTCAGATTTTCGACGCCCACATCATGGTTTTAGATGACCCTATATTTATGGATGAGATAAGGGAAAAAATAAAGAGCGAGCGAATAACTGCTGAAAACGCCATAAGTCAGGTATCTAAAAAGTACGTTGATATGTTCAATAGTATGGAGGACGAGTACCTCAAGGAAAGGGCAGCCGATATAAAAGATGTGAGTGAAAGACTAATAAAGAATGTGCTTGGTATCCCGATTCGATCTCTGGCAGAATTGGCCGAAGAAGTCATCGTCATTGCAAGAGATTTGACTCCTTCGGATACCGCGCAGATGGATAAGGAAAAAGTAAAGGCCTTTGCCACGGATATGGGAGGCAGGACCTCTCACACGGCAATAATGGCTCGATCCTTGGAAATCCCGGCGGTAGTGGGATTGGGCAGCATTTCTAATGAAGTCTCAGAAGGGGATACCGTCATAGTCGATGGAAATAAGGGTATAGTCTTAGTGAATCCAAGTGAGGATACTTTGCGACAATACAACGAATTAAAACTCGAGTATCAAAGGTATAAGGAAGAATTGAAAAAATTGAAAGATCTTCCCGCTGAAACGAAAGACGGCAAAAGGCGTGTGGAATTGGCTGCCAATATCGGGACGCCAAAAGATGTGAAAGGGGCGCTTGAGCACGGCGCCGAAGGCATAGGTCTTTATCGGACTGAATTTCTTTATATGGACAGGGAAACCCTCCCCGATGAGGAAGAGCAGTTCCGGGCTTACAAAGAGGTAGCAGAAGCAATGTATCCAAGGCCTGTGATAATTAGAACTCTGGACATCGGTGGGGATAAAAAGCTGCCTTTCCTTGAAATGCCCGAAGAACTTAACCCGTTTTTAGGGTGGAGAGCTATAAGAATGTGCCTGGATAATCCTCAGTTATTCAAAGTGCAATTGCGAGCTATCCTGAGAGCAAGCCACTACGGGAAAATTAAAATAATGTACCCGATGATTTCTAGCCTGTCGGAATTGAGAAAAGCTAATGAAATTTTAGAAGAGGCGAAGGCCGAATTAAGGCATGAGGGAATACCTTTTGACGAAAACTTGGAAGTAGGTATAATGGTGGAAATTCCATCGGCTGCGGTAACTGCCGACATCCTCGCAAAGGAAGTTGATTTCTTCAGCATTGGCACCAATGACCTCATCCAGTATACACTGGCGGTAGACAGGATGAACGAGAAAATCGCAAACCTGTATGAGCCCTTCCATCCAGCGGTGTTGAGGTTGATAAAGAACGTAATCGACGCCTCCCACAGGGCTGGAAAGTGGACAGGTATGTGCGGGGAAATGGCTGGCGATCCCCTTGCTGCCCCAATACTTCTGGGGATGGGTCTTGACGAATTTTCTATGAGCGCCACTTCCATTTCGCAGGTCAAAAAGGTAATTAGATCCCTAACCTATGATCAGGCAAGGGAAATTGCAAATAAAGCTTTAGAAATGGAAAACCCCGCTGAAATAAAGGAAATGCTAAATAAAGTTTTAGAGGAAATTAAATAACTTGGAGAGTATCTGTTTTTGAAGTATAATAATTTAGGGAAAATGAATAACTGCCATCAGGTACCCTTTGGGTTTAAAAGGGAATCAGGTGAAATTCCTGAGCGGCCCCGCCACTGTAACCGGTGATGAACTGCTAGGCCACTGGGATGAAAAATCCTGGGAAGGCGCAGGGAAGATGAACCGGAAGCCAGGAGACCTGCCTGTTGGTTTTCTAGTACGAAGCCTTCGGAGGAAAGGGGGAGTACTGTTTTAGAAGAATGTTTCTCGGCTCTGAAAGGCCGGGATTATTTTTTAAAGGCAAATTAAAATGTGGGGGGTAATAATGTGAAAAGCAAATTCACCTTTTACAAAATGCTTGTTGTCATCCTTACAGTAGCAATTGCCATAACTTTGGCATCTTGCAAGTCGAATTCCAAAACCGATACCAAAGAAAACTCCAACAGTGCATATCCGTTGACGGTAAAGGACCAGATGGGAAGAGAGGTAGTAATCGAGAAAGAACCCGAGCGCATAATATCTCTTGCTCCCAGCAACACCGAGATCCTATTTGCCCTGGGACTTGGCGATAAAGTTGTTGGAGTCACCGATTATTGCGATTACCCTGAGGAAGCAAAGCAGAAGGAAAAAATTGGCGGGTTTGCAGATCCCAATATGGAAAAGGTTTTGACTTTAAAACCAGATTTAGTTTTAGCAACGAGCATGCACGAGCAACCGGTGAGAAAGCTGGAAGAATTGCAAATTCCCATCTTGGTGTTAAATCCGAAAAATATAGATGAGGTCTTAGACGCATTGTTGTTAGTTGGAAAGGTTACAAATAGAGAAAAGCAGGCTGAAGAGCTTGTGGCCAATCTGAAATCAAGGGTTGAATCCATCGAAGAAAAAGTTTCTTCAATACCTGAGGACAAAAGGCCGAAAGTATTTTACGAACTATGGCCGTCACCTATCACGTCAGCAGGACCCGGCACCTTCGTCCATGATCTTATAGAAAATGCGGGAGGTATCAATGTTGCATCCGACGCGGCAAAGTCGTATCCTGAATACAGTCAAGAGATGATCATAGAAAAAAATCCGGACATAATAATTTTCTCCCATCACGGAAGCAGCAATCAGACGAAGGAGGATATAATAAAGCGTCCGGGCTGGGAAAATATAAAAGCTATAAAGGAAGGAAAGGTGTATTACGTCGATGAAAATATAATCCAAAGGCCCACTCCCAGATTGGTGGATGGACTTGAACAGTTTGCAAAAATCATTCACCCGGAAATTTTTAAGGATTAACGAGGGTTATTTGATGGATGCAAAAAAAAGGGTTGGAAAAATATACCTACTTTTGCTGATTCTAACGTTGGTAGGAAGTCTGTTTTCGCTGGGGGTAGGGGCTGTCAGCGTCCCTCCCTCAGAGATTTTAAAAATTATACTTAGCAAAGTTCCGGTTTTGCAAAATAAATTGCATCCTATGTGGTCACAATCCCATGAGGTTATAATTTTAAAATTGAGGCTTCCCAGGATAATTTTGACCTTCCTTGTTGGAGCTGAACTTTCTGCAGCGGGAGTAATATATCAGGGCATTTTCCGCAATCCCCTTGCTGATCCTTACATTATCGGCGCATCATCCGGTGCGGCTTTAGGGGCAGCTCTGGCCATTTTGTTATTTTCTGGGGTAAGTATTATGGGATTGGGGCCCATACCCCTGTTTGCCTTTTTGGGCTCTCTCATGACTGTAATAATTGTTTACATGGTTGCGAGTATTGCCGGAAGGGCTAATTCTAATACTCTTTTGCTTTCGGGGATAGCGGTAAGCAGCTTCATATCGGCTCTGGTGTCGTTTTTAATGTATTTTAGCGACCAAAAGCTGCATCAAATCTATTTTTGGCTTTTGGGAAGCTTTTCATCGCAAGGGTGGAAAGAAGTATCCATGAATCTACCTTACGGGGTCATAGGCTTTTTGCTCGGAATATGCAACCTTCGAGCGCTTAATATTTTTCAATTGGGTGAGAATACGGCTTTTTTTACAGGGGTAGATATAGAATTACTAAAAAAAGTATGTCTAGCCGCAGCATCGCTTTTGACTGCTTCTGCAGTTTCGGTGAGCGGAGTTATAGGTTTCGTGGGGCTTATAATACCCCATGTTATGAGGATGGTGGTTGGCCCTGACCACTGGAAACTGTATCCCATGTCGGCTTTAGCAGGAGGACTTTATCTTATGCTGGCCGATACGGTGTCAAGAATAGTTATAGCCCCTACAGAGCTGCCGGTAGGCATACTTACGGCGCTTTTCGGTGGGCCGTTTTTCCTGTATCTTTTGCTGAGGAAGAGCAAAAAAGACTTCAGACTTTGAAACTGAATCGGGAGATGAAATAAGTGGAGATAATTTTCGTCACGGGTGGAGCCCGCAGCGGGAAAAGTCGCTTTGCAGAGAAAAAAGCAGGAGAGTTAGGAGAAAGAGTAATATACATAGCAACAGCCCAGGCCTTAGATGAGGAGATGGAACATCGCATTTTGATTCACAGAAAAAGGAGACCTTCGACATGGAAAACTTTCGAAGAACATAAATTTCTATCGAGGGTCTTAAAACATATAAAAGAAGACGAAAATTATGATGAATACAGTGCTATCCTTATCGATTGCATGGCTTTGCTGACATCCAATTGGGTTTGCGGTGTTGATGTGGAAGATGAGAAGGAGAGGGAATATTTTAGAAAAGCATACATTGACGAAGTCGAAAATATGCTAGAATTGGCAAAAAGTTTAAAACAAAAGGTTATCATAGTCTCTAATGAGGTGGGGTTGGGGTTGGTGCCGGAATATCCTCTAGGGAGGTTTTATAGAGACCTGCTCGGAGAAGTAAATCAGATAATAGCTGCAACTTCTGATGAGGTGTATTTTATGGTTTCAGGCATACCCATAAAGATTAAATAAAGGCGGTTCAGGAGTGAGAAATTTGATTGGAGAAGCTCGGTGTCCTGCAAGCTGCGGTGAAATAGTACAGGGGATGATAAATGGAAAAAACTTTCTCATCACCTGTCCCGTTGCCCTTTATACGACGGTGCAAATTAAGTTGCTCGAAAGGCAAGAAGACGGGTTTGTCGCAAATCAAAAAAAAGTGCCTAAAGAACAAAGAAAAACTTGGTATGCCGTAAGGAAGCTCCTGGATTTTTGGGGGTTTGATAAAGCAGATTTCAGCCTGCGCATTATATCTCAAATACCTGTAGGAAAGGGTCTTTCTTCAAGTACTGCCGATATTGTGGCAGCTTGTTTTGCTGCTGCCAAAGCTGTAAACAAAGATATATCACCAGACCTTGTGGCGGATATAGCTTTGTCTATAGAACCGAGCGATGGCGTGATGTACAAGGGATGCGTGATTTTCGACCACCTTCGGGGAACCTGGAGAGAAAGTCTGGGGCAGCTCCCGCCGATGAACGTTTATATAATTGTCCCTGAGGAGGAAGTAGATACGATAACGTTTAACAGCAGAAAAGACCTCGAGGAGTTAAATAGAAAAAAGGAACCGGCAGTAGAGGAAGCCCTATATCTGGTCAGACAGGCTTTCGCTAAAAAGAATTTTAGACTACTTGGAGAGGCCATGGTTAAAAGCGCTGTGGCCCACCAGGAGATATTGCATAAGCCCTTTTTGGAAGATGCGATAGCTTTGAGCAAAAAGTGCGGTGCTTTTGGGCTCAACATCGCTCACAGCGGGTCGGCAGTCGGTATATTCTTCGAAAAAAACTTCATCCCCGACAAAAACTTCTTCGAAGGGTTGAGAACCATAATGAAACATTACGGAGGAGAATACAGGATAATTAGGACGGAAATAGAAAATATAGGACCGCAAGTCTTGTGAACAGGCGGTGATATTTATGGAAACAAGATTTCACGGCGGTAACATCTACGAGGCTATTGGAGAAATCGGTATTAGTTATAAAGACCTGTTGGATTTTAGTGCGAACATAAATCCCCTTGGATTTCCCGATTCGGTGAGAGAAATTATAAAGAAAAATATCGATAGCATAATTTATTACCCCGACCCAAAGCAGCGGGAGCTCAGAAAAGCGGCTGCCTCTTACTACGGTGTGGGCGAAGAAAACGTACTTCCGGGGAACGGGTCCGTGGAACTCATTAATCTCGTTCTTGAAACCTTAAGGCCTTCAAAGGTTATAATACCTTCACCTACATTTACCGAATATGCTCTGGCAGCAAAAAACAGAGGGATCGAGCTGGACCTATTGGACATGACGAAAAATGAATTTGTGTGGGACAACGCTTTTGTGGAATCGGTAATAAAGAAGATATCTTCTGGAGCGTTGGTAATAATCTGTAATCCCAATAATCCTACGGGGAACCTTGTAAGAAGAGAAATCATCAAAACACTAATATATGAAGCCAAAAAAAAGAGTGCTTTCCTGCTTCTGGATGAGGCTTTCATAGATTTCATAGGTGAACATGAGAGTTTGAGCAAAGAGGTCATTAAAAATCCCAATTTTATAGTATTGCGTTCATTGACGAAATTTTTTGCCTTACCTGGATTGCGTATAGGATTTGCAATTGCAAGCGAGGAATTAATCGATAAGATAGAAAAACTCAAAGATCCATGGAATGTAAATACGTTTGCAGTTGCTGTTGGGAAAGAAGTTTTAAAGGATGAGGACTATATAAAAAAAACTAGGGAGTACATTTTTAGGGAAAAGGATTTTTTATGGCGGAATTTAAAAAAATTCAATTTCTTTAAGCCATTCGAACCAGCGGCAAATTTTATTCTAGTTAAAATAACAGGGAACTTTAAAGCAAGTTTTCTTGCGCGGGAACTTCTGAATAAAGGGATGCTGATAAGGACGTGCAGCGATTTTGCTTTCTTGGACGATACATATTTCAGGGTGGCGGTTAAAGATAGGAGGGCAAACGAAATCTTAATCGAAGCGTTGAGTCAAATTATAAATGGGCGAAAAGGTGGATAAATAACCATGGCAGAATATACTAAGGGCATAATCGTTATTTTTGCTTTTGTTCTAGACCTGTTGCTGGGTGACCCTGTTCGCCCAACTCATCCTGTAGTTCTCATCGGGAAACTAATAACTTTTTTGGAAAGGATTCTTTACGGCATTTTTAAGACCCCTATAGGGCTTAAAGTGGCGGGAATTATTCTATGGATTTTAACTGTTCCCACGGTGTATTTCATGACCTCAGCAGTAATAGGAGCATGTTATAAAATTAATTATTGGTTGGGATTTGCATTGTCGGTATGGCTGGTATATACGTCCATTGCTACAAAAAATTTAGCTGACGAAGCCCTTGCGATACTGGCAGAGTTGAAAGCGGGAAATATAAAAAAAGCAAGGGTGCGACTCGGAGGCATTGTAGGCAGGGACACCGATAAGCTTCCTTTAGAAGAGATATGCAGGGCGACGGTTGAGACGGTAGCAGAGAATACCGTCGACGGAATTATATCCCCTATGTTTTACGCATTTATTGGTGGAGCGCCCCTTGCCCTGGCTTTTAAAGCCGCGAGCACTCTAGATTCGATGGTAGGCTACAAAAACGAAAGATACAGAAACTTCGGATGGTTTTCGGCAAAAATGGATGATATTTTGAATTACGTTCCGGCACGGTTGGGTGGTATTTTAATTGTGGCGGCATCTTTTTTTCTGAAGCTCGACGGCAAAAACGCTTTAAGGACGATGCTGAAAGATGCTGGAAAGCATAAAAGCCCCAATGCGGGGATTCCTGAGGCGGCCGTTGCCGGAGCTCTCGGTGTTCGCCTTGGGGGATGGAATTCTTATTCGGGAAAACTTCATTTTTGCCCTTATATGGGTGAAAAAAAGAGGGAGATAGACCCTGAGGACATAAAGCTTTCGGTAAATCTCAGCGTGTGCACTGCGATGCTGGGACTAATTGTGGGTGAAGTTATTCTGATTTTAACAATGGCGAGGGTGTGAAAAAATGGGCTTTTACATTGCTCTTTTATTTTTGACGAGGATTCCGCTTCCTCATATAAAATTTGAAGAGAAAGACATAATCCGTTCTTTACCCTACTTTCCGGTAGTGGGAGCCGTTATCGGAATTGTTTTGGCTTTGGTTAATGCTATTTTGCAAAATTACCTTCCAGCTCCGGCGCTAGCGTGCTTAATAGTGGTTGTTGAAACGGTGATTACGGGTGGTTTACATATAGACGGTTTTGCGGATACGATGGATGGACTTTTTTGCGGGAAAGAAAAAAGCGTAAAGCTCGACGTGATGAAGGACAGTCGTCTGGGTGCTTTCGGAGTAATGGGTGTTGTTGCCCTTTTTTTATTAAAGTATTCCGCTTTGGTTTCTGTGCCCCTTTGGTTCAGGCCGAAACTGCTTTTTATTTTTCCAGTCATTTCGCGATGGGTTATGACGTGGTCTGTCGTCCTTTTCCCTTACATCAGAGAAAAAGGACTTGGGAAAGTGTTCAGTCAGAACAAATCTCCTTTTCAGCTTGTCTTACCTACAGTTTTTTGTTTAATATTGGCTTTTGCAGCAGGGGAGTTTAAGGGGATAATTTTGGCTATTCTAAGTTTTATATCCGGCCTTTTGTTTTCGGTATACATATTAAAGAAAATTGGCGGCATGACGGGAGATACCTATGGTGCGGTAAATGAATTCTCCGAAATTGCAGCCCTCTATATCTTTTTCATCTTAGGGAAACTTTGAAAGGGGAAAGAGCCTTGGCGAGGATATTTTTAGTCAGACATGGTGAAACGCTATGGAATAGAAATTTTTTATATCAAGGTCAAAAGGATATTCCTCTTAGCGAAAAAGGGAGGGAACAGGCAAAAAAACTTGCAAAAGCCCTGGAGCGAGAGACTTTTCGTGCCGTTTATTCTAGCGACCTTAAAAGGGCCTATGAGACGGCATTTGCGATTGCAAGTCCCCGCGACCTTGACGTAATTTTAAAAAAGGAGCTAAGGGAGATTAATTTTGGGAATTGGGAAGGATATTCTTTTGAGGAATTACAAAAAAAATACCCTGTAGAGTTTTCTATGTGGTTAAATGACCCGGGTGAAATAAGACCGCCGGAGGGCGAAAATTTGAGAGAATTAACCCAAAGGGTAGTTGGATTCTTGAGGAAAACTGCCAAAGAACACAAAAACGAGGATATTTTGGTTGTTACTCATGCCGGCCCGATAAGGGCAGTTTTGATGAGCATTTTGGACTTGGATATTAAACATTTTTGGAAATTTAAAATAAGCAATGCCTCGGTTACAGTAGTAAACTTGGACGACAGCGGTGATGTATGTAGCGATGGTTCTTTCATAATTAAGGTTAACGAAACGGCTCATTTGGAATAAAAAAGGTGTATTTTTTGCAAGTTTTGGAGAAAATATAAAAGGTATTACAATTTTAAGAAGGTGGAAGAATTGAATTGCCCTCTGTGCGGTGGAAATTCTACCGGTAAGGTTGGTAACAATCAGTATTATTGCTGGGATTGTTACGTAGAGTTTTCTGTAAACCACAATAAAGTGACGATTTATGAACTGGCGGATGATGGAACGCTTCTGCCTTATGGGAGAAATGAAGCAGCGAGAGGAGGTAATGCTTTTTAAATGAAACTCAGCTTTTGGGGAGGGCTCTTTGCAGGTTTTTTAGCGGGCACTTTTATAACGACTTTTTTAGGGCCTTCATCGGCATTTAAAGCAGGGAAAAAACTTTATAAAATTTCGAGAGGGCTAAAAAAACGGACAGTTTTAATGAAGCGAGTTGGCGAAAAAGAGTGATGCCATAATGAATGTAAAGTATACTTTGGACCGGAAGTTTTTATACCGGCTTTTTTTATTTATTACATTGATCCTGTTGGCTGTTTTTGTATACAAATTGAGGGAAAAAATCTATAATGTGTTAATTCCCTGTAGTGTTGGAGTGCTTACTGCTTATATCCTCAACCCAATAGTGGTGTTCTTAACAAGTAAGGGTTTTAAAAGAAAAGTGGCAGTGGCATTGATATATTTTATTCTAATTTGTTCAGTAGCAGTTGCGATGTTTTGCGTAATTCCTGTAATAATGTCAGAGCTAAATAAATTGATAGAGAGCATCCCCTTTTATGCTAAACAAATACAAAGCTTTTTCAATACTTTTAAAAAAGGATATAGGGATAATTTGCCGATTGGAATGCAGGAGGTTATAGATAGGAATATAATTCAACTGGAAAACAGGTTAATGAGTGTTTTGCATAATTTAACCAATAGATTGCCGGGTTTTTTTTCAGGTTTATTCAGCTTTATACTTGGTCCGATAATCGGATTTTACCTCTTAAAGGATTTGGACGAGCTTAAAAAAAGTATGACAATATACATTCCGCCTGCCTATCGGGATAACTGTTTCTATTGGATGAAAAAGATAGATTCCGCTTTAGGGCGTTATATAAGAGGACAGCTTATAGTAAGTTTAATTGTTGGAATACTGACCGGCTTTTCGCTCTATTTGTTGGGGATAGATTACGCGCTCTTGATAGGAATTCTTTCGGCAATTACAAATATAATTCCTTACTTTGGACCGATTATCGGGGCGATGCCGGCTATAGCAATAGCCCTGCTTAAATATCCAGGCAAGATATTTGGGATAGTGGTTATTTTTGTCTTGATCCAGCAATTGGAAAGTGGGATAATATCTCCGCATATAATGGGGGAAAATCTAGGCCTGCATCCGGTAACAGTCATTTTTTCGCTATTGGTTGGCGGAACGTTTTTTGGTTTGTGGGGATTAATTTTGGCAGTTCCTACTGCAGCATTGTTAAAGTCGATAATTTTAGCGTTGCTTGAAAAAGTTGATGGAGAAAAATAGCCCGGTCTACCGGGCTTTAATTATGCATTATTGTTCTTACTTTTTCTTCTAATGAATTTCTTGTAATTTCCACAAGGGGCACTACTTCTTTTATTTCTCCGTCAAATAAAAGAACTAAACAGGGTTCTCCTTTTATGCTCAACCTTTGCGCAAGTCCCTTCCCTTTATAAACGTCGATCTTGTTTATTTTTATTTCGGGATGATGGTTGCCGTACTCTTCAATTATGGTCATTTTTTCCCGCGACAGAGCATCGGTAGGATCGTAGCAAAAAACAAGCTGAGGTCCTTTTACTCCTTTAAATTCCTTTTCAAAAGTTTCAGTTTCTGCGATGTATTTTTCGGCCATAAATCCTGCAATAGCCCCGTCTCCGACAGAAGTTGCAACTTGCCTTAAAATTTTTTCTCTGACATCTCCGCATGCGAATACTCCGGGAATGTTAGTTTCCATCTTCTCATTTGTTATTAAATATCCTCTTTCGGTCATGTTGAGTATACCTTTAAAGATATCTGTATTTGGTACATAACCTATAAACAAGAAGCAACCATCCACCTTTACGGGAATTTTTTCGTTAGTCTTTACGTTCCGTAAAATTACCGTTTCCAATTTGTCCTCTCCCACAAACTCATCTACCATTGTGTTCCAAATAAAATGTAATTTTTCGTTTTTTAAAGCTGCTTCCTGAGCCACTTTATTTGCATCCATTATTCCAACATCATGAATTACAGAAATATATATTTTATTTGCAAACCTGCTCAAAAATATGGATTCCTCAATGGCAGCATCTCCGCTACCTACAACCAGTACATCTTTGCCAGTGTAGTAAACAGCATCGCAAGTAGCGCAGAAAGAAATGCCTTTCCCAAAAAGAAATTTCTCTTCGTTTTTTGCACCAGTAAGCCGGGGCTTTCCGCCGGTTGCGATGATAACTACCTTTGCATGATAATCAGTTCTGAATGTTTTTACGACTTTCGTCTCACCTTCTAACTCTACACCCGTTACATCCGCGTACTTTATCTTCACGCCGAATTTTTTTACTTGTCTTTCGAAAAGCTTCATTAAATCGTTGCCGGTGCTTCCTTCAGGGAATCCAGGATAGTTTTCTATTTCATTTGTATAGGTGGCAAGTCCTCCAAGTAAGTTTTTTTCCAATAAAATTGTTTTTAATCTTGCTCTCCCGCAGTAAATGGCTGCTGTCATGCCGGCGGGTCCACCGCCGATGACTACGACGTCATAGTATTCAATATTTTTCGGCATTGAAGCTCCTCCTTGTGAGAAATTTTTTCTACTCATGAGCTCGGCGGGGGTTGCCCCCGCCGAAAATTAAGTAAGGAAATATTTGACGAGAAGTTTTGAGCCTAGGTAGGCGCCGATAAACATGGCTAGGAAGAAAATCCAACCGTGAAGCGACATCGAAGCCGTGCCGCTAAAAAGTGCCCCAATGTTTCACCCGTAGGAGAGCCTCGCGCCATAACCCATCATGAGCCCGCCTAAAATTGCGGCTACAACCTGCTTGTAACTTTTAATCTTTTTAACTCTAAACTGGGAAGCGAGTAAAACAGCGAGTAAAGCGCCGACAATAATACCCAGATTTTGAATAGAGCCACCGTCCTGCAAAAATCCTCCCGATAGGGCTTTTGCGTTTGCTTCGCTTTGATAAAAGGCCCACTTTTCAGGAGAAGCGCCGAGAGACTTTGCCAGCCATGCCCCCCAGTGAGCAATGGAAGTGGTTATACCCCAGCCGTGATTCGTCAATATGAATATTACTATATTCAATAATCCAAGAAATATTGCACCCAGCCAGTAGGGAAAAGGGTCCTTTAATAAGGCTCTCTTCAACTTTTCGGATTCTTCCTTAAATTTACTCACAACGACCCTCCTTATTTTGTTTTTTCAATGTAGATGTACCAATGACCTTCTTCGATTTCCTCGATTTCTACTGGGTAGCCTTCTTTTCTTGCCCATTCGGGAACGTTCTTCATAGCACAACTGTGGTCTATTTCGACTATCAGTATATCTCCTACATTTAACTCCTTTAATTTGTTTTGGGTTTTTATAAGAGGAACAGGACAAGCTTCACCCAAGCAGTCGAGATGAACTTCTGCCATGTTCGATACCCCTTTCGTTGATCTATAGTCTCAATGGATTTTAAATCGCATCTTTTTTATTCGGCCTTCCTATAATCCCACCACAGAGCTAGGAAGTAAAGGCCGAATAGGGCCAAAATGGAGCCGAAGAATGCTAATGGCCAACCCAGGACATCCGGCAAAAACACAGCCGGCGAGTTTTTTATGACATTTGCTTTCCACCAGCCAAAATGATACGCACCGAAGGCTGAACCGATTATGAAAAAAACGAGTGCGAGAAGGTTCATCATATAGGCTTCGCCGACTCGCATAAGAGTTCCGGAAGCACATCCACCAGCAATGACTGCACCGATGCCGAATATGATACCGCCTAACAGTGTGTGGATACCAACAGGGCTTATATTACCTGGGACAGGTTTTCCGGCCGAAAAAGCGCTGTACTGTATTGCGGAAAAACCTATCAGCGCTATGAGAATTGCCACAATAACCGCCCTGAGCAGGGAAGTACTCCCGGTCAAGAATGGGTCTCTGGTAGCTGCGGTAAAACAGAATCTTGAACGCTGCAGTACGAAACCAAGAGCAATCCCTATCATCCATCTAATAACAAGCATTGTTTTTATGTTGGCTAAAAAAACTCCAAATGCTATAATTAATGCTAGGAGAGCGATACCGTATCCAATTTGGTTTTTCCTTTTAGCAATGGGTTTTGATTTAGTGCTTTGCAACTTTGATTTTAAAGAAGTTTGAGCCTGCTGTTCCACTTTTACACCCCCCTTCTACAAGTGAAGAATATCACTTTCTCTATTATTAAAATACAATAAATATGTTCAGATGTAAAATTAATAAAATTTATATTGCTATAAGGCAAACTTATAACTGTATTTCAAAAGGGTTTTGTAGTATAAGGGACCCAAAGTATATTTTTGTCCGCTTGTTGAAAATGTTTTCAAGGACATGCCGGAGGAGTGAAGACAATGGCCGAACATTTTATAAATGCACTGGGAGATATGTGTCCTATACCTAATTCTAAAGTGCAGTCAAAAATAAAAAAACTGCAGCCGGGGGACAGGATAGTCCTTCTTACCGACCACAGTTGTGCTGTTACGACAATAATAGAAGAGATGAAGAGGAGAAGACTTAAAAGCAGTGTTGAAGAAGTGGACAACGGTATATGGAAATTGACAATAACCATACCTTCTCAGGCTAACAAAAACCGCGGTTAGGGGAATGCATGAATTTTATAAAAGCTTGGGCCACGTTGCTTTGAGCTTTTTCATGCTTATAAGCTATATGAATTTTTTGAAAAAAAGATATATTTTCTATTTTTAAAGCCACTAGAGTTTTATTGTAAAGTTCTTTTTTTAGAGCTAATTTCGGCATGATAGAAATACCATGTCCGGCTTCCACCGCGGCTTTGATTGAATCAGCGCTGCTTAATTCCATAACTATATTCAGTTGGTTTTTATCTATTCCCAATCTTGATAGATATTTTTCTATCATTTGTCTTGTTCCAGAACCTTCTTCTCGCATAATTAAAGGTTGTTTTAAAAATTCGTCTAGACTCAAAATGTTTCGTTCATTCCACGGTTTTCTATTGGGCGCTATGACGACCATCTCATCATTTCCAATTTCGCTTGAAAATAAATTTCCATCGGGCTTTTCACCCTCAACGATAGCAATATCTATTGTGCCGCTTTTTAGGTCGTCTAAAATTTGTCTTCTATTTCCAACTTTTAGCGTAATATGCGACTCCGGGTATTTTTCTTTAAAAATGAAAATGCTGCATGGCACTGCGTAACCTCCTACAATGGATGATGCTCCGACTGTTAAGCTCCCTGTTATCGATGCCCTAAAACCTTCCATTTCTTTCTCAAGGGTTTGGTAGAGCGCTACTATTTGCCGGGCATGTTCGTATAGGATTTTACCTGCTTCGGTTAATTTAATGCCTCGATTGGTTCTCTCAAGTAATTGCACCGAAAAATGTGTTTCTAATTGTTTTATTTGCTGACTCAAGGCGGGTTGTGTAACAAATAAAAGCTCCGCAGCCCGGGACATGGATTTTGTTTCTGCAATGGCTATAAAAGACTTGAGGGATTGAATGTTCATTTAATCTTCACCCTTTTTACCTCTTTAATTTTATAATAACATATCTGTGATGTACCATAAATCTTCATGTTGACAAATACTTATTTCTATGGTATTCTAGTCAAAAACAAATCGAATAACGGTCGTTCACCTTTAAACTGGTCCCGTGAGGCTGGTAAGGTGAAAGCTGGGAAGAAAAAAGACGAAAGTACAGCCTTTCTCCGCCTGACGGAGGAAGGCTTTTTTCGTAAGCTGGCTTTCGTACCCTGCCGTCTCACCGGCAGGGTTTTTAAAATTGAAGGAGGGAAGGATTTTGCTGAAAAAAAGACACCTTCTCGGCATAAGGGAACTTGAGGCAGAGGAAATTTCGCTAATCCTCCACCAGGCCATCTCATTAAAAGAAATCATGGAAAGGGACATCAAGAAGGTCCCCACCCTTAGAGGAAAAGCCGTTGTGAACCTGTTTTACGAGCCCAGCACCAGGACGAGGAACTCTTTCGAACTTGCTGCCAAGTACCTGAGCGCAGATACCATCAATTTTTCAACGTCGGCAAGCAGTGTCCAGAAGGGGGAAACGCTGAAGGATACGGCAAAGACGTTAGAGATGATGGCGATAGATGCCATCGTGATCCGCCACCCGTCCTCGGGAGCCGCGGAATTTTTGGCACGCCACGTAAATGTTCCGGTTATAAATGCGGGAGATGGCACCCACGAACATCCGACGCAGGCGCTTCTTGACATGCTCACGGTTCTGGAGAAAAAAAGGACGCTTTCGGGACTGAAGGTGGCTATTGTCGGAGACATACTGCACAGCAGGGTAGCCCGTTCCAACATCTTCGGCTTTACCAAAATGGGGTCGAAAGTGTACGTGGCCGGCCCCGGTACGCTGATTCCCGCAGAAGTGGAAAGGCTAGGTGCCGTTCTTGCAAAAAATGTTGAGGATGCAATAAAAGATGCAGATGTGGTGATGCCTCTTCGGATTCAGTTGGAGCGCCAAAAGAAGGCCATGTTCCCGACCCCCGGCGAGTACTTCAAGTTTTACGGCATCGACGAAGAAAAATTGAAACTGGCAAAAGAGGATGCACTCCTTTTACACCCTGGACCGGTGAATAGGGGAATAGAGCTGAGTTCCGCAGCTATGGACGGCCCACAATCGCTAATAAACGAGCAGGTGAAAAACGGGGTGGCTGTCCGCATGGCGGTGCTCTACATGCTTATAGGAGGTGAAAGGAATTGAAGGTCCTGCTTAAAGGCGCAAGGGTTTTGGATCCTTCCCGAGGACTCGATGGGATTATGGACGTTTTGATAGAAGGTGAAAGGATTGCCATGATCGGTGAGAACCTGAAGGACGAGGATGCGAAGGTCATAGACCTTTCGGGACTTCTGCTAGTTCCGGGGTTTGTGGACATGCACGTCCACCTTCGCGATCCGGGCCTGGAATACAAGGAGGACATAGAAAGTGGCGCAAAGAGTGCGGCAGCCGGAGGATTTACCGCGGTAGCCTGCATGCCCAATACCGTGCCGCCGGTGGACAATGCTGCACTAGTGAGCTACATCCTGTCTAAGGGGCAAAAAGCAGGGTTTTCCCGTGTGCTTCCTATTGGATGCATTTCAAAGGGAAGGGAAGGCAAGGAACTTGCAGAAATTGGAGAAATGGCGAGTGCAGGGGCTGTGGCGTTTTCCGATGACGGAAATTGCATCTCCGATGCGTCGCTGATGAGGAGGGCCCTGATGTATGCCGGGGATTTCGGCAAGGTCGTAATAGACCACTGTGAGGATCCGGCTCTCTCCGCGGGCGGGGTAATGAACGAAGGATACGTATCCACCCTACTTGGCCTTCCTGGCATACCGAGGAGCGCAGAGGAAGTGATGGTCGCTCGGGACGTCATACTTGCAAATGAGACCGGTGCCCGGGTGCACATAGCACACGTCAGCACGAAGGGTTCGGTGGAAATTATAAGAAAGGCTAAGGCACAGGGAATTCCCGTCACGTGCGAAGTTGCTCCACATCACCTGGTTTTGACCGAAGATGCGGTAATGGGATACAACACCAACGCAAAAGTAAACCCGCCCCTTCGCACTGAAGAAGATGTAGAGGCCTTAATAGAGGGACTGAAGGATGGCACCATAGATGCGATAGCCAGCGACCACGCGCCTCATTCGATGGACGAGAAGGATGTGGAATTCGACAAGGCTGCCTTCGGAATCTCGGGGCTGGAGACCTCTCTGGGCTTAATTCTCACCTTTCTTGTCGGGCAGGGGAAGCTTTCCCTTGAAGAAGCGGTGAAAAAGATGAGCGTAAATCCCGCGAGGATCCTGGGGATAGAAGGAGGATCCCTTAAAGAGAAAGCTCCTGCCGATATTACGGTGATAGACCTGAATAAAAGGTGGACGGTGGAAAGTGATAAATTCTTTTCGAAGGGAAAAAACACCCCCTTTGAAGGCTGGGAGCTTAAAGGAAAAGCGGTCATGACGATTGTAAGAGGAAAAATAGTATATGCGGAAAAACAATATTGAAAGACGGATTGCATAAATATACAATATAATGTAAAATTATAAATAACATTTCTTAAAGCAAAGTTTAAAAAATAAAGGAGGTCTTCGATGAATAGTATTCTCGTCCTTGAAGACGGGAGCGTCTTTGAAGGAAAAGCCCTCGGGCTTAAAGGAACCACTTGGGGCGAGCTGGTGTTCACAACCGGGATGACGGGGTACCAGGAAACGATAACTGACCCATCGTACGCGGGGCAGATAGTGGTGATGACCTATCCGTTAATAGGAAATTACGGCTTTTTCGAAGAGTTTACCGAATCGGAAAGGCCCGCCCTTCGGGGCTTGGTTGTTCGCGAGGCCTGGGAAGATCCTCAAGGCAGCTCCGGAGAAAATCTCGACGGCTATTTAAAAAGGCACGGCATAATAGGTATAGATGAGATCGACACGAGGGCACTTGCGAAAAGGATAAGGGACGGCGGAGTCATGAAGGCGGTGATTTCTACCGAACTGGAGGCGGAAGAAGCCCTGAAACTTCTGCACGAGGTGCCGGCTTTAGAGGATCAGGAACTGGTGAAAGCGGTGACCACAAAGGAGATAAGAACTTACGGCAGAGAGGACGGCATGCCGGTGGCCGTCCTGGATTTGGGCGCAAAAAAAAGCATAATAAAGTCGCTGGTAGAAAAAGGCTTTCGGGTTACGGTTTTTCCGGCGGATACTCCGGCCAAAGTTTTGGTCGATTTTGATCCGGTAGGCATCGTCATTTCCAACGGGCCAGGCGATCCAAAGAAAGCCGACTACGCCGTGCGGGCGACAAGGGAACTTTTAGGCAAACTGCCCCTTTTCGGAATCTGCCTCGGCCATCAGATAATAGCACTAGCATTAGGGGCAAATACCTACAAACTTAAATTCGGACACCGGGGATGTAACCATCCGGTTAAGGACCTGAGAAAGGACAAAGTATACATTACTTCACAGAATCACGGCTTTGCAGTAGATCCTAAGACTCTTCCGGAAGGGGCTGAAGTTACTTTCGTAAATGTGAACGATGGGACTGTTGAGGGACTTTGGATGCCGGAATACGGTGCTTTTTCGGTGCAGTTCCATCCGGAAGCCTCTCCGGGACCACTTGATACGGGGCATCTCTTTGACGAATTCATCGCACTGGCAAAAGGGGGAATTAAGAATGCCTAAAGACCCTTCGATAAAAAAAGTAATGGTTATAGGCTCAGGACCAATAGTAATAGGCCAAGCCGCGGAATTCGATTATGCGGGGACTCAAGCGTGCATATCATTGAAAGAAGAAGGGTTAGAGGTAGTGCTCATAAACAGCAATCCAGCAACGATAATGACTGACTCCGAGATCGCTGACAGGGTTTATATAGAACCGCTGACGCTGGAATTTGCCGAAAAGGTTATAAGGCGTGAAAAGCCCGACGGACTTTTACCGACCCTGGGTGGTCAGGTGGGGCTTAACCTGGCTGTGGAGCTTGCAGAAAGCGGTGTACTTGAAAAGGAAGGAGTTAAACTCCTAGGGACGCCCCTTTCGACGATTAAAAAGGCAGAGGATAGAGAAATGTTTAAAAACTTAATGATAGAAATAGGCGAGCCAGTGCCGGAAAGCAAAATTGTGTACAGTGTAGAAGAAGCCCTTTCTTTTGCCAAAGAGACTGGCTTTCCCCTTATTGTCAGGCCCTCGTATACATTAGGCGGAACAGGAGGAGGAATAGCTTATGACGAAGAGGATCTGGTGAGAATAGTGGATATAGGACTGAAGCAAAGCCGTATTCACCAGGTGTTACTAGAAAAGAGCCTCCTCGGCATGAAAGAAATAGAATTTGAAGTAATGCGGGACAGCAAGGATCAGTGCATAACCGTATGCAGTATGGAAAACGTAGATCCCGTCGGTATTCACACAGGCGACAGCATTGTGGTGGCACCGTGTCAGACACTAAACGATAAGGAATACCAAATGTTGAGATCTGCTGCAATAAAGATAATCAGAGCACTAGGTGTTGAAGGAGGGTGCAATATCCAATTTGCTTTAGATCCAAAGACGGGGAACTACTACGTTATAGAGGTCAATCCTAGAGTTAGCAGGTCTAGTGCCCTGGCGTCGAAGGCCACTGGTTACCCTATTGCCAGGATTGCCGCCAAGATATCTGTTGGTCTTGCACTTGATGAAATAAAAAACCCAGTAACGGGAAAGACCACCGCGTGTTTCGAACCGACGGTGGATTACGTCGTCGTAAAGATGCCCCGGTGGCCTTTCGACAAGTTTGCGGAAGCCGACAGGACGTTGGGAACTCAGATGAAGGCGACAGGAGAAGTGATGGCAATAGACAGGACTTTAGAAGGGGCCTTCATGAAAGCGGTGAGGTCCCTAGAGCAGGGGGCGGTAGATCTTACGCTTAAGGAAATCGAAAGGCTGTCTACGGAAGAGTTAAAAAGTAAAATAGCAAAGGCAACCGACGAGAGGCTTTTTGCCATAGCTGAAGCTCTGCGAAGAGGTATCGGCATCAACGAGATATCTACCCTTTCAGGCATAGATCCCTTCTTCGTAAGGAAGATAGAAAATATAGTTAAATTGGAAGCGCAATTGAAAGCGGAAGCGGAAAACCTAAGCGAAGGGCTCCTCAAAAAGGCAAAGAGGATGGGATTCCCTGACGTTGTAATAGCCAAACACACAGGTCTTTCCGAAAAGGAGGTAAGAGAGCTCAGGGATAAATTTTCCATCCGGCCAACTTACAAAATTGTGGATACATGTGCAGCAGAATTCGAAGCCGAAACTCCTTACTTTTACTCCACCTTCGAGGTTGAAAACGAAGCAAAGCCCGAAGGCAAGGAGAGCGTCGTGATTCTGGGAGCGGGCCCCATAAGGATAGGCCAGGGCATAGAGTTCGACTACTGCTGCGTGCATGCGGTCTGGGCGACTAAAAAAATGGGGTATAGGGCTATAATAGTTAACAACAATCCCGAAACCGTCAGTACAGATTACAGCACCGCTGATCGGCTGTACTTCGAGCCTCTCTACATCGAAGACGTGATGGCGGTGATAGAAAACGAAAATCCAATCGGCGTGATGGTTCAATTCGGCGGGCAGACGGCGGTGAACCTTTCATGGGAGCTGGCGAAAAGAGGGGTAAGGATTCTCGGAACTCAGATAGAATCCATTGACATAGCCGAGGATCGGGAAAAGTTCGATGCTTTTTTAAGCGAGCTTTCTATTCCCCGGCCAAAAGGATGTGCGGTAAGGAGCTATGAAGAGGCACTGAGAAAAGCAGAGGAAATAGGTTTTCCGTTGCTCGTCCGGCCGTCCTACGTTCTGGGAGGCCGGGCGATGGAGATAGTCTACGATATGGACGAATTGAAGGCTTATATAGAAGAGGCGGTAGACGCGTCTCCGGAAAGACCTGTGCTAATAGACAGGTACATCTGCGGAACTGAAGTTGAAGTGGATGCAATTTGCGATGGGAAAGAGGTGCTTATTCCCGGAATTATGGAGCATATCGAGCGAGCGGGGATTCATTCGGGAGATAGCATAGCAGTTTGGCCTCCAAGGACATTGAGCAAAAAAGCCAAAGATAAAATTGTGGACTACACTGTTAAGATAGCTCTAAAACTAGGGGTAAAAGGGCTTTTGAATATACAGTTTGTAGTTCGGGGAGACGAAGTGTACGTTCTAGAAGTAAACCCGCGCTCCAGCCGAACTGTACCGTATCTCAGCAAGATAACGGGTGTCCCTATGGTAGATTTGGCAGTCCAAATAGCCCTGGGCGAAACTTTAGAGAGCCTGGGATACAGCAGTGGTATTTTGCCCGAGCCGGACTTTGTGGCAGTAAAGGCACCGGTCTTTTCCTTCGGCAAGCTCACGCAGGCAGAAATTTCCCTGGGACCGGAGATGAAGTCCACCGGCGAGGTGCTGGGCATAGAAAAAACCTTCGAAAAGGCGCTTTACAAGGCCTTTTTCGCATCGGGTGTAAGAGTGCCCAAAAGTGGCGGAATTTTGGTTACTGTGGCCGACAGGGACAAACCCGAAGCGGTAAGGCTGATAAGGGGATTCAAAAATCTAGGATTTGAAATATACGCTACGAAGGGCACCGCAAAAGCATTAAAGGAAGCTGGCATCGATGCAAAAGTGGTTAACAAGTGGGAAGAGGGTTCTCCAAATGTAATGGACCTCTTCAGGAATGGAAAGATTAATTTGGTAATTAATACGTTGAGCCGAGGAGGTGGGTCCAGGAGGGACGGTTTCAAGATAAGGAGGGCTGCAGCGGACGAAGGGATTCCCTGCCTTACATCTCTGGATACCGCCTGGGCGCTTTACCGAGCGATTGAGGCTTTAAGCATAGACATTATTCTGCTAGAGAGCATTTCGAAGGTGGGGTGATATTCTGGAAAGCCTGTTGCATCAAGCAGAAATCATCCTTAACGAAGAAGTGGCCCGCGGCATATACCTACTTCGGCTCCGCGCCAATAAAGTGGCAGAAAGCGCAAATCCCGGCCAGTTCCTCCACGTGAAGTGCACAAAAGGGCCCCATCCCCTGCTCAGGAGGCCCTTCAGCATCGCTGATGCCCATAGGGAAGAGGGCACTGCGGACATAATATACCGCGTGGTGGGTGAAGGTACTTCGATTTTATCCCAAAAAAGGCCGGGAGAGGTGCTGGATATCATGGGACCGCTGGGCAGGGGCTTCCCCTTGCCCCTGCCGGGGAGGCTGCCGTTAATAGTAGGCGGGGGAGTTGGAGTCGCTCCACTCCTTTTTTTAGCAAAGGAACTTAATAAATCAGGTTTGGTAGGTAGAGCCTTTTTAGGCTTTTCCACCGCACGGGAAGCTTTCGGTAAAGAAATTTTTGAAACCTGTGGCTTTTCGGTAGAACTAACCACGGACGATGGGACACATGGCAAAAGAGGCTTTCCTACTGACCTTCTGGAAGATTTTTTGAAAGGCGAGAAAAAAGTGCAGGCCGTCGTGTACGCCTGCGGCCCCAGGATGCTCCTTTTAAAAGTGAAAGAGATCGCTGTGTCTTTTGGCATCCTCGCCTATCTTTCGCTGGAGGAGAAGATGGGTTGCGGGATTGGGGCCTGCCTCGGGTGCGCTGTGAAATCTGCCAAAGGAGGATATAAAAAGGTCTGCCGGGATGGTCCGGTTTTCGAAGCGGGGGAAGTGGAAATATGGTAGACCTGAGCGTAAAGATAGCCGGAATTTGCCTCAAAAATCCCGTGATGGTAGCATCGGGCACTTTCGGGTTTGCCAGGGAGTATTCGAGGATGTTCGACGTGAATGAGCTCGGTGCAGTAGTTACGAAGGGCATTACCCTCCTTCCCAAAGAAGGCAACCCCCCTCCTAGGCTTTTTGAGACCACGGCAGGTCTTTTGAATTCGGTAGGCCTCGAAAATCCCGGAGTTGAAGGTTTCGTAAGGGATGAGTGGCCGTATCTCAAAACTCTGCAGGTGCCGGTTATAGTCAATATTGCCGGAGAGACGGTGGAGGAATACAGGAGGATAACCCAGTGCCTTTCGCACCTCGAAGGCATTTCGGCCCTCGAGGTCAACATATCCTGTCCCAACGTGGGAAAAGGAGGCATTGCCTTCGGCCGGCATCCTGATAGCGCTTACGAAGTGGTGAGGGCCGTGAAAGAACAGTCTCACTTCCCCGTGATCGCAAAACTCTCTCCAAACGTCTCAGATATCCGCGAGATAGCACTGGCGGTAGAGGAAGCGGGGGCGGATGCAGTATCGCTGATAAATACAATTCTAGGGATGGCGTTGGACGTAGAAAAAAAGCGGCCAGTTTTCAAGAGGGTCTTCGCCGGCCTTTCGGGTCCTGCGGTAAAACCCATAGCTTTGAGGATGGTGTACGAAGTTTACGAGGCAGTAAAGATACCCATTATAGGAATGGGAGGAATATATAATTGGCGTGATGCGGTGGAATTCATCCTGGCGGGAGCAAGTGCGGTTGCTGTGGGAAGTGCTATATTTTCCGACCCTGTGGCTCCGCTGAAGATAATCCGCGGTCTTGAAGATTATGCGGCGAAAAACCTTCAAAAGAGACTTTCGGATTTGGTGGGCCTCGCCCACAGGAATGATGCGGAATTTTGAAAGGGGTGCGATCCGTTGGAAGAATATTTTAAAAGGGTGATAATCGCCCTTGACACTCCCGACGAAAAGAGGGCTCTTGAACTCGTGAGACTTTTGAAAAACCGCGTGGGGATATTCAAGGTGGGCCTTGAACTTTTTACAGGTGCAGGGCCTTCAATCATCGGGAAAATAAACGAAGAGGGGTGCCGGGTTTTCTTGGACCTCAAGTTTCACGATATACCGAATACCGTTTACGGAGCCGTAAAACAAGCGGCAAGGCTTGGCGCTTTCATGCTCGATGTCCATGCCTCCGGCGGCAGGAAGATGATGGAGTGGGCGAAAAAAGCGGTTGAGGAGGTCTTTGAAAGAGATTGCGAAAAGCGGCCTAAAATTCTGGCCGTAACGGTGCTCACAAGCATTGATGGTGAGGACCTGAAAGAGATGAATGTAGAAAAGTCCCCCTGCGAGCAGGTCCTTTCATTGGCCAAAATGGCAAAGCAAATAGGGCTCGACGGTGTCGTGGCATCCCCCCTGGAAATCCGCAAAATAAAGGAGGTTCTAGGGAGGGATTTCATGGTGGTAACCCCCGGAGTTCGTCCCTCCTTTGCCGCGGCTTCGGATCAAAAGCGGGTGATGACTCCACTTGAAGCCATAAAAATGGGCACAGATTACATCGTTATAGGGCGTCCGGTGACGGCGGCGGAAGACCCGCCGGCCGCCCTCGAAAAAATCTTCGATTGAAAGGGGGATAACCCTTGACACGCGAAGAAATACAGGAGATTTTTGAAAAGGCCGAAGTGCTGCTTACCGGGCACTTTATCCTGACTTCCGGCAGGCACAGCGAAAAATACCTCCAGTGTGCAAGGCTCCTCCAGTATCCCAAGCTTGCAGAAAAAGCCTTGAAGGAGCTGGCACAAAACTTCATGGAAAGCGAGGTAGACACGGTAATAGGGCCCGCCATCGGCGGCATAATAGTTGCCTACGAAGTGGCGAGGGCTCTGGGTGCAAGGGCCCTTTTTGCCGAAAGGGAAAACGGGGTGATGACCCTTCGCAGGGGTTTTTCCATAGAGCCGGGAGAACGCGTCCTTGTGGTTGAGGACGTGGTGACCACCGGCGGTTCGGTGAAGGAAGTGATTGATGTGGTCAGGTCCTGCGGCGGCCAAGTTGTGGGCGTTGGAGCTCTGGTGGACAGGAGTGCAAGCAAGGTGGATTTCGGGGTGCCGTTTTATTCCCTTTTGAGCATGGAAGTTGAGTCCTATCTCCCTGAAGAGTGTCCCCTCTGCAAAAAGGGCCTGCCGGCCCAAAAGCCTGGGAGCAAGAAGTTATGAAGAGGACATGAAAGGAATATATTTATAAAAAGAACGTAAAAAAACAAAGGAGCGGGAATACCCGCTCTTTCTTTTTTAAAAAATTTTCGATTTCAGGGAACTTTTTGGCGGCATAAAACGACTATATTTATAGAGGGAAAAATTCCATGGACAAGTCGGCAAAAAGAATTATTGATTCTGAATTCGCCGGTTAATGATGATAATGAAGAGGATATAATCGACCGTATGGAAGATGAAAACATTGATGTAGCCGGTACAGTCAGCAGCAATCTTTTTGTTGAAGAGTTTTTATCGTCTCTCGCCGAAAAACGGAGGGCCGTGATAGAATACCAGGTGCTGCAAGGGTATACTGAAACCGAAACTGCGATAAAATTAAGAATATCGCAGCAGGCTGTCAATAGATTAAAATCAAGAGCTCTGCAAAAAAATGAAACGGGTTTTAGGGAGCAGGGATTATTATAACTGTTTATCAGAAGAATAGGTTAGTTAGTAAACCTGCTGTATAAAAACCAGGATGGAGGCCGGGAAGCGGGAGCAAATTGATATTAATATCCGATGGTAAAATATAGAAGGCGAATGAGATATGATAAAAACAATATTCCGGCATGAATCGAAAAAGCCATTTTTAAAAGGGGTTGTGATTTTTGATTTTGGAAGTCCTTTTGTATAGCAGAGGGCAAATTATATTTGAAGGGGGGTGATGCCATTGGGCTAGTATTTATTGTTTACGATTTATAAAAATCTAAAATCTATCATCTTATTGAAACTGAAAAAATAATTACTTCTGATAAAAGAACTTGATAATCAGAAAAATGAGTTTTTGAAAATTTATTACTATACCATTTAGTAGGGTGCGTAAAATGGTCAGATCTGTTGCATACAATGTGAGTTATTGATCGATCAAATATATAATTAATTAGCAGGTCTACTTGTAATATAATTACAAGTAGACCCCCATGCCGCAACAAATGCGGCACCAGCAGAAGATGAAAATGCCCGCCCTTATGATATAATCAGTACGCGGCTGGTGAAGGCAGGTCGCTACTACCTTGGTGCCTCGAGCCCGACAAGTAGACAGACCACAACGACCAGGTGCACCATAGATTGTTGCTCCCTTTTAGGGAAGCACGCAGGATAGAATAACCCCTTATGGTTGTTGCACCAGCCCTTCAAAACTAAAGCCGCTAAGGAGTTGTTTTTTATGGATGTGGTTTATTCTCACGTTTGTGGCCTGGACGTTCATAAAAAGAGCGTCGTGGCTTGTGTGATAACTCCCGAAGGTAAAGAAATCCGCACTTTTTCAACAATGACCGATGA
>NZ_FRCR01000017.1 GCF_900142995.1 Caldanaerovirga acetigignens
AAATCCTAATCCTTTAAAGTAAGCTCCACGCTTACTCTTTTACACACCTTTCGGTCAAAACTCTCAGGCGTGGCACTGTTCAGTTCTCAAGGTTCGCTGCGTCACAATTTATTATTTTATTTGGTCGCTTTGTTTTTGTCAATACCTTCTTTATATATTGTGGATATTTTTAATCAGTTGCTCTCGTGACGTCGCAAAGAGTAATATACCACATAATTAGCTTTCTTTTCAACACTTATTTTTTGTTCATATTCGACAATTTTATGCATTAAAATTGCTTTTTCTGCGTTTATCTCTTTTTTCTTCGATTTAGGACTTGGGTCTCATGGTCGGGAACAGTATTACATCTCTAATGGAATACGAATCCGTAAAAAGCATGACCAATCTATCTATTCCAATCCCAAGTCCGCCGGTGGGAGGCATACCGTATTCGAGAGCCATAATAAAATCCTCGTCGAAGGCATGAGCTTCTTCATCCCCCGCTTCCCTTTCTTTAAGCTGCTCTAAAAACCTTTCCCTCTGGTCGATAGGATCGTTTAGCTCTGAGAAAGCGTTCGCCATCTCCCTTCGGGTTATGAAAAGCTCGAAACGATAGGTGAAGTCGGGGTCGTCTTCTTTTCTCTTCGCTAAGGGCGATATCTCAATCGGATAATCCATTATGAAAGTGGGCTGCACTAGGTGCTCCTCCACCTTTTCTTCGAAAATGGCGTTCAATACCTTGCCTTTTGTGTCTTTATCTCCTACTTCTATTCCTAACTTTTTCGCAACCTTTCTGGCCTCCTCATCGGTTTTTATTTCATCGAAATTCACGCCTGTGTATTTTTTTACGGCTTCTTTCATGGTCATCCTCTGCCAGGGCGGGGTAAGGTCTATTTCTTCTCCTTGGTAAACAACCTTGGTTGTACCTAAAACCTCTTTTGCAATATGTGAGATCATGTCTTCGGTAAGATCCATCATATCGTGATAATCGGCATAAGCTTGATAAAGTTCTATCATCGTAAACTCCGGGTTGTGCTTTATGGATATGCCTTCGTTTCTAAAATCCTTACCTATTTCGTACACCTTTTCAAATCCGCCAACTATGAGCCTTTTCAGATAAAGTTCCGTGGCTATGCGCAGATACAAATCCATGTCGAGTGCATTGTGATGAGTGATAAAAGGCCGTGCCGCCGCACCACCGGCAATGGGCGTGAGCACCGGCGTTTCCACTTCCATAAATCCCCGGGCGTCCAAGTAATCCCGCATAGCTTTTATTATTTTGCTTCTTATTACGAAAGTTTTTCTCACGTCGGGATTGACAATCAGGTCCAAATAACGCTGGCGATACCTGGTATCTACGTCCTTCAAACCGTGCCACTTCTCCGGCAATGGCCTGAGGGACTTGGCTAGCAGCGTTACCTCATCGGCCATTACAGATATTTCTCCTTTTTGTGTTCTGAATATCTTCCCTTTTACGCCAACAATATCTCCTATATCCAGTTTCTTAAAAATTTCAAAATTCCCGTCGCCCACATGATCTTTTTTTATGTAAATTTGTAGGCGACCTTTTTCGTCCTGTATGTCAAAAAAAGCCGCTTTCCCATGGCCGCGTATAGCCATTATTCGGCCGGCGACGGAAGTATCTTTGCCTTCCAACTCTTCAAATCTCTCTTTGATCTCTATGCAATTATGAGTCCGGTCGTATTTTTGGCCATAAGGATTTATACCCATTTTGCGGAGTTCTTCTAATTTCTGTATCCTTGCTTTGATTATTTCGTTGCCTTCAAGCTCCATATTTTCCATTTATTCACCCTCCATTTATTACTTTTTAATCTCCTCTATTTTATACTTTACCAGTCCAGCAGGAACATTTATCTCGATGACGTCTCCCTTCTTCGCCCCTATAAGAGCCTTGCCTACGGGTGATTCGTTGGAAATCTTAAACTCGATGGGATTAGCTTCCGCCGAACTCACAATGGTATATTCTATGACTTCATCAGTCTCTAAATCCCTTACAAGAACTTTCGAACCCAAGGTAACCATATCCGTTGATATGTCGGCATCATCTATAACTTTGGCGTTTCTCAGCTTTTCTTCGAGCATGGCAATCTTACCTTCAATGAAAGCCTGTTCATTTTTGGCATCATCGTATTCGGAATTCTCGCTAAGGTCGCCAAACGCAATAGCTTGCTTTATACGATCGGCAACTTCTTTTCTTTTCACGGACTTCAGGTACTGGAGTTCCTCCTCTAGTTTTTTCAACCCTTCTTGAGTAAGCACTACTTCTTTCTTAGACATGTACTTTCTCCCCTTTGAAAAAATAATATATTTATACTAATCTATGTCAATAACTAGTTTTTAATTTAATTTTTTAGGTTATTTTACACTTTTAAACGCCCTTTTTAGCCTTCCATCATCATACTTTTGTTATTATAATGCAGTGAAAAAAAGCTGTCAAGAATTTTCTATATTTAGTCCGACCCGGTCATTGTAAATCTATATGCAATACCAAAAAATAATAGAACCATAGCGAGAAACCCTATGATGCGATGTTAATTGACCAAAGCCAACATCAAGGAGGGTTCCCGCTATGGTCTGCTTTTGCGCCAACTTTCATATAACCTTTATATTTTTAACATTGTCGAGTTTGTTAGAAAGTTCCAGCACATCATCGCCAAAAAGCCCAGAAAAATTCTTTAATTCGACAAGGCTCAATTCTCTCAACTTCTTATTCTTCTTTATGCAGTAAGACACCATCTTACCCACTATTTCGTGAGCCGACCGAAAGGGAATGCCCTTTTTTACCAGATACTCGGCGTAATAGGTGGCGTCGGCGAAACTGTCTTCGACGGCCTTCATCATATTCTCTCTTTTTATTTTTATGGTCGAAAGAAGCCCAGGGAGTACCTCCAAGCAGGAGATTACCGTATCCACAGTATCAAAAAGCGGCTCTTTGTCTTCCTGCATATCCCTGTTATACGAGAGCGGCAGGCCTTTCATGAGAGTAAGAACAGCCATCAAGTTGCCAAAAACCCTACCCGCCTTCCCCCTTATTAGTTCCAGAACATCGGGATTCTTCTTTTGCGGCATTATGCTGCTTCCCGTGGCAAAACTGTCATCCAACTCTATAAAATCAAACTCAGATGTGTTCCAAAGTATTAGATCTTCAGCGAGCCGTGAAAGGTGCATCATGAGGATAGCCGAACAGGATATGAATTCTATCACGAAGTCCCTGTCGCTTACGGCATCCATGGTATTTTTATATATTTCAGAAAAACCGAGCAACTCCCTAGTATAGTCCCTGTCTATAGGTAAGGTAGTCCCTGCAAGCGCACATGCTCCGAGGGGCATCAAATCCGCCCCTTTCATCGCCGAACAAAAGCGCTCTTTATCTCTCCTGAGCATTTGATAATAAGCGTCGAAGTGCAAAGCTAAGGTAACCGGCTGAGCCCTCTGAAGGTGGGTATAGCCGGGTATAATTACATCTTTGTTTTCCTCCGCCAGTTTCCGCAGTACTTTCATCAATTCATCTATTTTTCCAACTACTTCTGAGATTTTTTGCTTGACGTAAAGGTGCATATCAAGCGCGACCTGGTCGTTCCTACTCCGGGCGGTGTGGAGTTTCCCGGCTACAGGTCCAATTTTTTCAAAAAGCCTTTTTTCTACGTGCATGTGGATGTCTTCATATTCTACTGTAAAGGGAAACCGACCCTGTTCTATTTCCAACTTTATCTCCAAAAGTCCTCTTATAATCTCCGCCGCTTCTTGTTTTGAAATTATCCCAGTTTTAGCCAGCATCCTGGCATGGGCTATGCTCCCCAATATGTCATGCTCGTAAAGCTTTCTGTCAAAATCTATGGATGCTGTGAATCTTTCGACGAGGCCGTCGGTTTCCTTTTCAAACCTACCGGCCCATAGTTTTTTCATTTTAACTCCCTCCATTATCGGCATTTTTTTTGTTTACTTGGGCATAAACTTTTGTAGGTAGTCCCCACAGAGTAATAAAACCGACTGCCGCCTTGTGGTCGAAGAGGTCACCTTCTGCATACGTTGCAAGCTTTATATCGTAGAGAGATTGGGGCGATTTTCTTCCAACCACTGTGGCGTTGCCTTTGTACAATTTTACTTTTACAATGCCGTTTACGACCTCCTGGGTCTCTTCAATAAAGGCGTCCAAGGCCTTTTTTAAGGGTGAAAACCACAACCCGTTATATACTATTTCGGCATATTTTTGCTCGATAATGTATTTAAAATGTAAGACTTCCTTTGGCAGCGTCAAGCTTTCTAGTTGTCTGTGAGCTTCAATAAGTAAGCAAGATGCGGGACACTCGTAAACTTCCCTAGATTTTATGCCCACAAGTCTATCCTCCACATGGTCTATCCTTCCAAAACCATGGCTTCCCGCAATCTCATTCAGTTTAGCCACAAGTTCTACCGGACTCATCTCTTTTCCATCCAACGCGACAGGCATGCCTTTTTCAAAGGTTATTTCCACATATACCGGATCCTTAGGGGCCTTCTCGGGAGAAACCGTCCATTCAAAGGCTTCCTCAGGCGGCTCTATCCAAGGATCTTCCAATACCCCGCACTCTATACTCCTTCCCCAGAGGTTCTGGTCTATGCTGAAAGGATTTTCCTTCCCAACCGGGACGGGAATTCCATTCTTAGCAGCATAATCGATTTCCTCCTCTCGGGACATGTTCCATTCCCTTACCGGGGCTATAACTTTCAGTTCCGGCGAGAGCGCCGCTACCGACAAATCGAATCTCACCTGGTCGTTGCCTTTTCCAGTACAGCCGTGAGCAACTGCAAAAGCCCCCTCCTTTTTTGCAATTTCTACTAGATATTTGGCTATAAGTGGTCTTGATAAGGCTGTACTGATAGGATATACTCCCTCGTATAGGGCATTCGCCTTTAATGCTTTAAAAGCGTAATCTTTTATGAATTCTTCTTTAACATCTGCTACGTAGCACTTTTCAGCACCTATGCGCAATGCCTTTTCCTTTATAAAATCCAAGTCTTTCCCCTCTCCCAAATCTGCACAAAACGCTATTACTTCACAATCATATTTTTCCTTTAACCATTTAATAGCCACAGAGGTGTCAAGACCCCCGGAATAGGCAAGCACTATCTTTTTCATAAAGTATGTCCCCCTTTTTTACTTTTAAATCAAAGCAATAAAGCAAGGATGGCCTTTTCAACGTGCAGGCGGTTTTCAGCCTGATCAAACACTACGGAATTAGGTCCGTCTATGACCTCATCTGTAATTTCTTCGCCCCGATGCGCCGGAAGACAATGCATAACAATTACATCGGGCTTTGCTGCCTCAAGAAGTTCTTTATTTACCTGATATCCCGAAAAAATCTTTTTTCTTTCGATTTCCTCTTTTTCTTGCCCCATGCTGGTCCATACGTCGGTATATATTATATCCGCTTCCAGTGCTGCTTCTTTAGGATCTTCCGTCACTATAATTTGGGAATTATTAGTTTTAGCATGGAAAATCGCATTTTCCAGCAATTCTGGCTTCGGCTGGTATTCTTTGGGAGATGCAATTGCTAGGTTTACACCCATCTTTGCGCAGCCGAAGATCAAAGAATTCGCCATATTATTGGCCCCATCGCCAATAAAGGCAAGTTTTAGTCCCGCAAGAGCGTTCTTTTTTTCCAAAATTGTCAAGAAATCTGCCAACACCTGGCAGGGATGCTCGAAATCAGAAAGGCCGTTTATCACCGGGATATCGGCATATTTTGCGAGGATTTGCACGTCTTCATGAGAATACGCCCTTATTACTATTCCATCCAAGTATCTCGAAAGGACTCTGGCAGTATCCTCCAGCGTTTCTCCCCGTCCCAACTGCAGGTCGTTTTTATTTAAAAACAGAGGATAGCCTCCCAATTGCCACATCGCCACTTCAAACGAAACCCTTGTCCTGGTAGAAGGTTTTTGAAATATCATCCCCAAGGTTTTCCCCTTAAGCGGTTTATAACCTCCACCGTACGTCCCAATCCTCTTTATTAGCCGAGAAAATTTTATTATTTCTGCAATCTCGTTTTTGCTCAAATCATACATACCAAGCAGGTCTTTCCCCTTGAGATGTGCATCCTTCTGAAATTCCAGGACGTCCGCTTTCAACAAGCTCACCCCCTTGATTTATTATTATAATTATACATACTTTCGCATATATATGCAACTAGTTTTTCTATATAAATTTAAAAAACTCCTTGATTTTTTTCTTTTAATTTATTAATATGTTAAAATATAAAAGGAGATGGTCAAATATGAGTTTTAAAGACAAACTGTCATTGCCGGCAGGCTTTTTTGACCTGGAATTTGAAAAAGCATCCGAGAAAAGAAAGCTTGAAAACAATTTCGCCAACATCTTTTCAGCTAGGGGATACAAGGAATTTTCCCCCTCGATCATAGAACACTACGAGCTCTCTGATTTATCTCTCGTGCCAAAAAATAAGATTTTTAAATTTATCGATAAAACCGGAGATATATTAGCCCTCCGGTGGGATTATACCACTTCCCTAGCCCGCTTTTTAAAGATGAACTTTGAGAATATTTCTTTCCCCTTAAAGGTTTACTATTGCGGGAGTGTTTTCCGCTTTTTCGAAGGCTCTATGGGAAGGCCTAGGGAGATCATACAATTCGGAGCAGAAGTTATAGGCGGGAACTTGGATAGCGAAATAGAATTGATTAGCGGTATTTTGGATTTTTTAAGGGAAACTGGTATTAAAGGCCTCAGAATTTCAGTTTCGGAGGCAGAATACTTAAAAAGATTGCCTATGGTTAAAAATCTTCCGGCCGAAAGACTCGATGAAGTCCTCGACGCAATAAAAAGAAGAGATTTTATATCGCTTAAAGAATTAACTTCAACCCTTTTACCGAAAGAGCAGGAGGACTTATTTGAAACTCTCCTCTCCGAAAAAAAAGCTGTCTATTTTGGGAGTGAAATAGCAAAATTCTTAGAAAAGTTAAGAATTACCCTTTCTGACATTCCGGTAGATTTTGATCCATTTCTCGTGCTTGATTTCGATTATTACAATGGTCCAATAATAGAAATCTACGACCAAAATAAAGCTTCCATCGGTAAAGGCGGCCGTTATGGTTTTTTGTCGAAAATGCTAGGAATTGACAAAAATGGATTCGGAGTAGCTTTGAATCTAAATTACATCCTTGGTTTGTAGGAGGAATAAAAAGTGGAATACTTAACCATAGCAGTACCCAAAGGAAACCTTTTAGATGAAAGCCTGAAGCTGCTAGAATACATTGGCTTTAATACAAATCAATTGAGAGACGAAAGCCGAAAGCTCATATTTACGGACACAAAGGCAAAAATTAAAGTTGTCGTGACTAGAAACTTTGACGTTCCCGTATACGTCGAGCACGGGGCTTGCGATCTTGGAATAGTGGGGAAGGATATAATTGATGAGATGAGGCCGGACGTTATGGAACTTCTAGATTTAAAATACGGCCGGTGTTTTCTCTGCCTCGCTGGAAGAGAGAAAAATGACCCTAAATTCTCGAATAATATAAGGGTTGCAACTAAATATCCCAATCTCACTTCTTATTTTCTCTCAAAAGAAGGCATAAGGGCAAGGATTATAAAGTTGCACGGGAACATAGAGCTTGCACCCCTCCTTGGACTTTCTACTTATATTGTGGATTTAGTGGCTACAGGCAGGACATTGAAAGAAAACAATCTTTCCATAATAAAACCCTTTTTTTCGTCATCAGCTCGTTTAATCGCCAATCCTTTCAGTTGGAAGTTAAAAAGGGAATCAATGCTTGAATTTTTTGAAAAGGCCCGTATTTTCGTTGATGAAAGGAGTAGATAAAATGTTTCCAGTACTCACTGAAAGCGAACTTTTTTCCCGGCTCAAAAAAAGAGCGCAAAATTTTGAAAAAGTACGAGATGCCGTAAAGAAAATTAAAGAGATGGTCTTATCTTCAGGAGATGACGGTCTTATCAAGCTTACCTATGAATTAGACGGCGTAAACTTAAACATGAGCACTATCAAGTTCCCTCCAAGAGAGATAGAAGAAAGCGAAAAATTCATATCGCCATCTTTAAAAAAAGCATTGGACCTGGCTTTTGAAAGGATTTTCGATTTTCACGAGAAGATGAAACCTCAAAACAAACTATTCTTCGACAGCTATGGCAACCTTATGGGAAAAATATACAAGCCCATAGACAGCGTAGGAGTCTATATACCTGGCGGTAGTGCCGCTTACCCCTCATCAGTTTTGATGAATATAGTACCGGCTCTGGTAGCCGGAGTCAATAAAATAATTGCCGTAACTCCACCTAAGACTGAACCGATGAACCCCGCAGTTTTATATGCCTTAAAATTATGCAATGTAAAAGAACTTTATACTGTGGGAGGTGCTCAGGCTATTTTTGCCCTCGCTTATGGCACAGAAACCATCCCAAGAGTCGATAAAATAGTGGGACCAGGCAACGTTTATGTGTCAGAGGCAAAGCGCGAAGTATCAGGGGTAGTTGGCATCGACAGCTTTGCTGGCCCTTCAGAAGTTGTGGTAATTGCCGACAGCTCGGCTAATCCCCGATGGGTAGCAGCCGATTTGCTTGCGCAAGCAGAACACGATGAAAATGCCACATCTATCCTTCTTTCTTGCGACGATAGTCTAATTGAGGAAGTAAGAGTTACACTACAATCTTTCCTTGCCACACTTGAAAGCGAAAAGGCCAAGTTATCCCTTTTTAATTGGGGCGGGGCATTAAAGGTAAAAGATATATATGAGGCAATTGAAATTTCGAATCGAATCGCACCGGAGCATCTCGAGCTTATGGTAAAAAGCCCTATGACCTATGTCGAATATATTAAAAATGCTGGAGCAGTTTTCTTAGGGCTTTTTTCGGCCGAGGCTTTGGGGGATTACATCATGGGTCCGAGCCACGTCCTTCCTACCAGCGGTACATCGCGCTTTTCTTCAGGGCTTTCAACGGAAGATTTCATGAAGGAAATGAGTTTAATCTCGGCTACTTCCACAGGCTTTTTGGCCCTTTCTCATCATGCAGGCGAAATTGCAAAAGCAGAGGGATTACCGGCCCATCGTCTTTCGCTCCAAATTAGAAACGGGAGGGAATTTACAGGATGCGAACCGCGGCACTAGAAAGAATAACCGATGAAACTCAAATAAAAATATTTTTGAATTTGGACGGCAGCGGAAATAGCACGGTAAAAACCCCTATTGGTATTTTCAATCATTTTCTTTCTCTTTTTTGTTTTTTCTCAAAAATAGACTTAGAGGTAAATGCTTCTGGAGACATTGATGTTGATGAACACCATCTTATGGAAGATACTGGGATAGTGCTAGGAAAGGCTTTAAAAGCCGCTTTGGGTGAGAAAAGAGGCATTGCCAGATTCGGATGGTCTGCCGTTCCTATGGATGAGGCATTAGTTCTTGTAAGCCTCGACATTTCGGGGAGGGCATATCTTAATTACGAACTTCCTGTTCTCGAATGGGTGGGAAAGGTCAAGGGCGAAAGTTTTAAAGAATTTTTCCTTGGATTTGTGCGGGGAGGCGAACTTACCCTCCACATAAAAGGACTGTCCGGTGCAAACAGCCATCACATCATGGAGTCAACTTTTAAAGGACTCGGAATTTGCCTTAGATCCGCAAAGGCAATAAGCGACGACAGAATACCTTCAACTAAGGGTGTGATTTAAATGATAGCTATTGTAGATTACGGTATGGGAAACCTGATGAGTGTCGAAAAAGCTTTTACCTATTTAGGTTTAAACGCCAAGATAGTTTCCAAAGAAAGCGAAATCAAAAAGGCAAAAGGCGTGGTGCTCCCAGGTGTGGGAAATTTCGGTCAAGCTATAGCCAATATAAAAAGCCGTGGACTCTGGCAAGCCATAAAAGAAGCATTAGCCGAAAAACCTTTCCTAGGTATATGCCTCGGTATGCAGCTTCTCTTTGAAGGAAGCGAAGAAAGTCCCGAATCCCCCGGTTTTTCAATGTTTCCCGGAAAATTTACACTTTTTAAGGGCGATATTAAAGTTCCCCATATCGGATGGAATTCAGTTAGGTTTATAAAAAATTCACCTATCACAAGTGGATTAGATAGCGAGGAATTCTTCTATTTCGTGCATTCTTACAGACTTCCTTTTTTAAGTGCTTATGCGCCCTTTACATTAGGGGTTTCTGAATATCATGAGGTGTTTATAGCAGCAGTGGAATACAAAAACGTCTTTGGTTTTCAATTCCACCCAGAAAAAAGCGGCAAAAAAGGGCTCAAGGTTTTAGAAAACTTCGGGAGGATTGTATATGGAAATATTTGCGGCTATTGACATAATGGGAGAAAAGGCCGTCAGGCTGTACAAAGGTGATAAGAGTAAAGTTAAAGTATACGGGGACGCGGCGGAGTTTGCAGCTAAATGGCAGGATATGGGAATAAAATATCTCCACTTGGTGGACCTAGACGGAGCTTTTGAAGGCTTTCCAAAAAACATCGATACAATCCTAGAAATCAGAAAAATATTCAAAGGATTTATCCAGGTAGGCGGTGGAATTAGGAGCGTAGAATCGGCAAAAATACTAAATGACATTGGCGTTGACAGAGTTATAGTGGGAACAAAAGCCCTTACATCTGTTGACTTTCTTATTAAACTAAAAGAAATGCTAGCCGATAAGCTTTTTATTGCCCTTGACTTTAAGGGTAACGAGCTTGCGATAAAGGGCTGGGAAAGTTCGCTCCCTTTTGAAAAGGCAAGAGATGTTCTGGAAAGCATCAGACCTTCGGGTTTTGTCGTGACCGACACCAACCTAGACGGAACTTTATCAGGCCTTCAAAAGGCAAGAATAGAAACATTAATTTCCAATCTTTGGGGCAAGATAATCTATTCCGGAGGCATAAAGGACGCGAATGACGTAAAAGTCTTGCTTTCTATCCCCCGCATTTCCGGCGTGATAATAGGAAAAGCCTTGTATGAAGGAACTTTGAGTATAAAAGAGGTGCTTTCTTATGCTTACCAAAAGGATAATCCCGTGTCTTGACGTCAAGGACAACCGGGTGGTAAAAGGAGTCGAATTTTTATCGCTGAGGGATGCCGGCGACCCTGTGGAACTTGCGGCATTCTACGACGAAACTGGGGCCGATGAGATCGTCTTTCTTGACATTACCGCTTCTTTTCAAAAAAGAAAGACAGTAGTCGAACTCTGCAGAAGGACCGCACAGAAAGTCTTCATTCCTTTTACGATCGGCGGCGGAATCTCCGATATCGAGGATATAAAGGTTATTTTAAGGGCAGGGGCAGATAAAGTTTCGATTAATTCCGCCGCTGTAAGAGATAAAAGCTTGATCAAAAAAGGAGCTTTGACTTTCGGCAGCCAATGCATAGTAGTTGCTATAGACGCAAAATTCAACGGAAATTTTTATGAAGTTTACATCGACGGTGGGAAAACCCCTACAGGAATGGATGCAGTATCCTGGGCAAAGGAAGTCGAATCTTTAGGTGCTGGGGAAATTCTTCTCACCAGTATGGACAGAGACGGTACTAAGAGAGGTTATGACCTCGAACTTTTAAGACTCATAACCAGAAGCGTTAATATACCAGTAATAGCTTCTGGAGGTGCCGGTTGCCTTGAACACCTTTACGAAGCCTTGGCTTTCGGTGGAGCAGATGCGGTCCTTGCCGCCTCCATTTTCCACTACGGCTTTTACACAATTAGAGAAGCGAAAAAGTATTTAGACGAAAAGGGGGTGCCGGTTCGCCTTGTTGAAATTTGACGATTTAAAAAAAGACTTATCAGGACTTGTTCCTGTTATAGTCCAGGATGAGGCGACTTATGAAGTGCTCATGTTGGGCTATCAAAACGAAGAAGCATTTAATAAAACACTTGCTACCGGCCTCGTACATTTTTATAGCAGAGAGCGCAAAAAACTTTGGCTAAAAGGTGAAACTTCAGGGAATTATCTGAGAGTAAAGGCCATGTATACTGACTGCGATGCGGACGCCTTGTTGATACTGGCCCAACCACAGGGCCCGACGTGCCATACCGGCAAAAAAAGCTGCTTTTTCAATAAGATTATGGAATCCGGTTTCCCCAAGGGCGGTTTTCTTTATTATCTAGAAGACCTCTTAAGGCAAAGAAAAAAAGTTAATAAAGAAGGTTCCTATACTTCAAAGCTCTTTTTAGAAGGAAAGGACAGGATTTTAAAAAAAGTGGCCGAGGAAGCGGGCGAATTCATAATCGCATCCAAAAATAAAGACAGGCGGGAAATTGCTTACGAAGGAGCCGATTTAGTTTTTCATTTAATGATGGCTCTGGTTGAGGAAGACATGGGGTTAGTCGACATAATAGATGAACTGATATCTCGGCGCAAGGGTTAAAAGAAAGGATTATGGTTTTTAGCCATAATCCTTCTTATTTGCCTTTATAAGGTTTATTGTTCGATGTCTTTTAAAACACCTCAACCAATATATTACTATTATCTTTTGGAAATCCTAGACAGTCCTATTAGCATGCTTATATATCTTATTAGTCTTCTCTTATGAGCATTTTATTTTCACTACTAAGTTAATTTACCTCATCTGGTGCTCTTCCAAATATTTTTCCGCTGAAACTGCCGCCACCGCTCCGTCGGCTACTGCAGTCACGACTTGACGCAGGGATTTTTCCCTTATGTCCCCGGCTGCAAAAAGCCCTGGCACTCCGGTTGCCATGTTTTCATCGGTGATTATGTATCCCTTTTCGTTGAGCTTGACCATATCTTTTACAATGGCTGTATTGGGGTCCCAACCTATGGCAACAAATACGCCGTCCACCGGAATCGATGAAGTCTCCCCGGTTTTTAAGTTTTTAACCACAACCTCCTGCACAGCATCGGCACCCTTTATTTCCTCCACCACCGAATCCCAGATAAATTTAATTTTTTCATTTTTAAAAGCCCTTTCCTGCAAGATTTTTGTGGCCCTAAGCTCGTTTCTGCGGTGCACTACTATTACGCTGCTGGCAAAGTGGGTGAGAAAAAGAGCCTCTTCGATAGCAGTGTCGCCACCGCCTACGACCATTACGGTCCTGTCCGTATAGAAGGCTCCATCGCAGGTCGCGCAGTATGATACCCCTCTGCCAGTAAACTCCTTTTCGCCTTTTACGCCAAGCCTCCTTGCCTGGGCTCCCATTGCAAGTATAACAGTCTTAGCTTCTACGATCTCATTTTTAAGGTGCAATAAAAACTTTTCGTTTTGTTTTTCAATTTTTTCTACTTCGCCGTTTAAAAATTGGGCGCCGAATCTTTCTGCCTGCTTTTTCATGGCCTCAGTGAGCTCCGCTCCACCTATACCTTCAGTAAATCCGGGGTAATTTTCGATAATGTCAGTAATCGCAGCCTGGCCACCCGGATACATCTTTTCGATAATCACAGTGGAAAGCCTGGCCCTGGCACCGTAGATGGCAGCCGAAAGTCCGGCAGGACCTGCACCTATTATAGCAAGGTCAAACATATTGGTCCCTCCTAAAAAACGCTTTTAATTTGAACCTGATTTAATTCTATATTTTTATTGGATTTTTGTCCAGTTATAGTCTGTCGAAATTTGCAAAGAATTATCAAGTCAAAAAAAAAAGAAGGACAATGTCCTTCCTTACCTCTTGGAAAACTGCGGTGCACGCCGTGCTTTCTTGAGGCCGTACTTTTTCCTTTCAACCATTCGCGGATCGCGGGTAAGTAATCCTTCTTTTTTCAACATCGGTCTGTAGGCTTCATCAACTTGCACTAATGCCCTAGCGATTCCGTGTCTCACCGCACCCGCCTGCCCCGAGATGCCTCCACCTTTTACATTTGCAATTATGTCAAACTTGCCTAAAGTATTGGTGACTGCCAGAGGCCTTAAAACGTCGTTCCTTAGCGTCTCAAGCGGAAAATAATCTTCAAACTCCCTCTTGTTTATTAGTATCTTGCCTGTCCCAGAAGTCAACCAAACTTTGGCAACAGAAGTTTTTCTCCTGCCAGTAGTCAGTATAGCTTCTTTCATGCCCAACCTCCTTTCTTATCCCTCGTACTGCAATTCTTTAGGCTGCTGAGCCTGGTGGGGGTGTTCCGGTCCCCTGTAAACCCTAAGTTTTTTAATCATTTTCCGGCCAAGTGAATTATGCGGAAGCATACCCCACACAGCTTTATATATGACCTTTTCTGGTGCCCTTTGTAAAAAGTGCCGGTAGGTTTCAGCCTTTAGACCGCCAGGATAAAGGGAATGCCGGTAGTAAATCTTTTTGTCCAGCTTTTTGCCCGTAAGGATCACTTTTTCGGCATTCACTACTATTACGTGATCGCCCGTATCAACGTGGGGAGTATAAATGGGCTTGTGTTTTCCTTTCAAAATTTTTGCAACCTGTGCGGCCAGTCTTCCTAATGGCTTACCTGCTGCATCTATAACGTACCATTCCCGCTTTATTTCTCCTTTTTTAGCCATGTACGTGCTCATTCTATCCCTCCTTAAATCACAAAGTTATTTTATTATAAGCCTCTTACAGTGTCAAGAAGTTCGTTCAATACACGACCTTTTCGAGACACAATCCGTGGGCAGGTAGCGTTATACCAGCCCTTTCCCTCTTTCTAGAACTTATTACAAGAGGAATTTCTTCTGGAGCCCTTTTCCCGCTTCCAACCTCTAATAACGTCCCTGCAATTATCCTCACCATGTTATATAAAAATCCGTCTGCTTCGATTTCAATTGTAATCGCATTCGACGCCTTTCTGACTTCTAGTCTCATGATATTCCTAACCGATGACTTAACTGAGTATCCTGACGCTCTGAATGCCGCAAAGTCGTGTACTCCCACAAATGCCTTCGCAGCTTCCCGCATCGCCTCTACATCAATAATGTGGGGATAAAAATAGCTATATCTTCTCATAAGTGGCGATGGAAAAGGGGCATTATATATAGTATAAGAATAGACCTTAGATTTAGCGCTATAGCGGGCATGAAAATCGTCAGGTACTACTTGCGCACCTTTCACCGCTATATCCTCCGGAAGATGACTGTTTATTGCATAGGGCAACCGCTCCACGGGTATCCGGCAATTGGTGTGAAAATTAGCTACTTGTCCCCGGGCATGTACTCCAGCATCTGTTCTCCCCGCCCCTATCACTTTCACTTTTTCTCCAGTTATCTTAAAAATCGCCTTTTCAACTACCTCCTGAATCGTCAAGGCGTTTTTTTGCCTCTGCCAGCCGTGGTAATTAGTGCCATCATATTCTAGCAAAATTTTTACATTCAAAACAGTCACCTACCATAGGAAGCGGCTTGCTAAGCACCCCGCCGCAAGAAAGCTTGTAGCAACAAAGGCAAGTAAATCTTTTTGGGTCATTTTGAGCGTCTTCATTCTCGTTCTATTTTCACCGCCGCGGTAACACCTGGATTCCATTGCCATGGCAAGGTCGTCTGCCCTTCTGAAGGCACTGACAAAAAGGGGAACTAATAGCGGTACTAAACTCTGCGCCCTTTTTACCATATTCCCGCTGGAAAAGTCGGCACCTCTTGCCATCTGGGCCTTCATTATCTTGTCTGTTTCTTCCATTAATGTCGGGATGAACCTCAATGCTATAGTCATCATCATTGCAAGCTCGTGGGCTGGAACTCCGATTTTGGTGAAGGGCTTTAATAGGCTTTCAATTCCATCGGTTAACGTGATGGGAGAAGTAGTTAGTGTCAAAAGCGATGTGCCGACTACTAAGAGCACCAATCTCAAGATCATGAACGTACCTTGATAAAGCCCTTCATACGTTACGTTCAAAGGACCTACTTCGTAAATTACCCTGCCCTTTACCATAAAAAGGTTCAATACAAAAGTCAGCATTATTATTACTATGAGAGGCCTTAAGCCACGAAGCATATATTTTACTGATATTCCTGAAAGCAGCGAGGCTATAGCTATAAAAACAATTGGGAAGACGTAACCTGCAAAATCATTTATCACAAAGAGCAGCACCATAAATGCGAAGGTTATAATAATTTTTGTCCTCGGGTCCAGCCGGTGTATTGCCGAGTTTCCGGGTATATACTGGCCAATGGTTATCTCACGCATGGCCAATCCCCCTCGCCGCCCTTAAGATTTCCGCTTCGGCTTCTTCCACAGTGAACACGTCTGTTGCTACATTTTTCCCCTTATCCTTTAGCTTTATCATGAGGTGTGTTACTTGGGGGATATCGAGCCCAATGGATGCTAGGGCCTTGCGATTCTTAAACACTTGTTTTGGTGTGCCGCTTTCTACCATCCTCCCTTTATGCATCACGGCAATTTTATCTACGATTTTTGCTATATCTTCCATGCTGTGGGATACGAGGATGACGGTTATATTCTGTCTCTCCCGGAGCCTGACTATTTGCCCCAATATTTCGTCGCGGCCCCTTGGGTCTAATCCAACTGTGGGCTCGTCAAGAATTAGCACTTTGGGTCTCATGGCAAGGACTCCCGCAATGGCGACTCTTCTCATCTGCCCACCGCTGAGTTCAAAAGGCGAGCGCTCCTTTATCTCATCGTATTTTAGTCCGACCAAGTCGATGGCTTCCCTGACTCTCTCGGTGACTTCATCCTCCGGCAACCCCAAATTTTTAGGGCCAAACGCCACGTCTTTTTCCACCGTTTCTTCAAAAAGCTGATGTTCCGGGTATTGGAAGACTAAACCCACCTTTTGCCTTATTTCCCGCAAGTTTACCCCCCGCTCGTTTATGTTTACACCGTCTACTATTACTTCACCCGAAGTGGGTTTCAAAAGTCCGTTCAGATGCTGGATCAGTGTGGATTTTCCCGAACCCGTGTGCCCTATGAGTCCCCAAAACTCCCCATCTTCTATTATCCAGTTTACATCCATTAAGGCCACCGACTCGAAGGGGGTACCGGGCATGTATATATGAGTCAGATTTTTTACAACAATGGACATAGGCATTCCACCATTTCATCTATCGTGAGAACATCTTCTCTAATTGCCAGCCCATTACCCCTCAGCCGATGTGCAAGCTCGGTAACCTGCGGCACGTCAAGTCCGATTGCTTTAAGCTTATCAACCTTTGAAAATATCTCCCTAGGGGTGCCTTCCATCACTACCTGCCCATCACTCATCACTATGACCTTGTCGGCTTCTACCGCCTCTTCCATAAAATGCGTTATTAGAACTATGGTTTTCCCTTCTTCCCTATTTAAGCGTTTTACAGTGCTGATTACTTCCTTTCGCCCCACCGGGTCCAGCATAGCCGTGGGCTCATCCATTATGATGTAATCGGGTCTCATGGCAATTATACCGGCTATAGCGACCCTTTGTTTTTGCCCTCCCGAAAGAAGATGAGGAGGTTTTTGAGCGTATTCCTTGAGTTCCACTATTTCCAGGGCTTCATCAACTCTCTTTCTTATTTCATCGGGGGGTATACCCAAATTCTCGGGACCAAAGGCCACATCTTCCTCAACTACCGTCGCCACTATCTGATTGTCAGGGTTCTGGAAAACAATACCTGCCTTTTGGCGTATTTTCCAAATATTTTCCTTATCCCGAGTGTCAAGGCCGTCGACCGTTATCCTCCCTTTAGTCGGCACGAAAAGTCCGTTGAAAAGTTTTGCAAGGGTGGATTTACCCGAACCGTTCGGACCTATTATAGCGATAAATTCTCCCTTTTTTATCATAAGGTTTACATCCTTCAGAGCCATCTCCGAGGACTGAGGGTACTGATAGAAGACGCCTTCTACTAAAATTTCGGCGGCCATTTTACCGCCCCCTTCATTCATGGCAATTAGGGGTTATATGAGCTCGATGACTACCATCGGAGAAGAATCGCCGCGCCTCGGGCCAATTTTCAAAATTCTTGTATAGCCGCCGTTTCTCTCGCTGTATTTGGGAGCAATTTTTTCAAAAAGATTTTTTACCGTAGTTTCATCCAGCACTTCCGCCAGTACCATGCGCCGGGCTGCCAAATCGTTCCTCTTTGCAAGGGTTATCATCTTTTCTGCAAGGCGGCGGACTTCTTTAGCACGAGCTTCCGTAGTTATAATCCTCCCGTGCTCAAAAAGCGAAGTTACCATATTCCTTAGCATCATCTTTCTGTGTGCGCTGTCTCTCCCCAATTTTCTCATTCTTTCAACCCCCTTTTAAGCTTCTTCTGATTTTTTGAACGAGAGGTTATACGCCGCCAATTTCTCCTCAATTTCTTCTAGAGACTTCTTGCCCAGGTTTCTCACCTTCATTATCTCTTCAGGCGTCTTTTGAATCAGCTCTCCTATAGTGTTTATGCCAGCCCTCTTGAGGCAATTATACGACCTGACGGATAGGTCAAGCTCTTCAATCGGCATCTCCAAGAGCTTTTCTTTTTCGTCTTTTTCCTTTTCAACCGGCGGTTCGGCTTTTTTCACCTCGGTGTTTAGAGTAGTAAACAAGCTGAAATAATCTACGAGAATCTTTGCTGCAGAACTTACGGCCTCATCGGGCTTTATGGTGCCGTTCGTCCACACCTCCAGGGTGAGCTTATCATAATCAGTTACCTGGCCCACCCTGGTGTGCTCTACCGTGTAATTAGCCTTGATTACGGGAGTAAAAATTGAATCTATCGGTATTACTCCTATGGGCTGCCCCGGCTTTTTGTTTTTCTCTGCAGTGACGTAACCTTTGCCTTTTTCCAGAGTTAATTCCGCAAATAGCCTTCCGTCCTTTTCCAATGTAGCTATATGGTGGTCCTTGTTTACTATTTCCACATCGGCATCGCAGATTATATCTTTAGCCTTGACCTCGCCTTCTCCCTGGGCTTCAATTCTTATGATTTTGGGTTCGTCGCTGTACATTTTTACCGCTATGCCTTTTATATTCATTATTATCTCTACAGTGTCCTCGAGAACTCCGGGAATTGTTGAAAATTCGTGCTGCACCCCTTCTATTTTAACAGAAGTCACCGCAGCCCCCGGCAGTGAGGACAAAAGAACCCTTCTAAGAGAGTTGCCAAGGGTCGTTCCATATCCTCTTTCAAGCGGTTCGATAACGATCTTCCCGTAGGTATTGTCCTCGCTTAACTCCACCAGCTCTATCCTTGGCTTTTCAATTTCATTCATCAACAATATTACCCTCCTCGTGCAATTTTAGAATGAGGGCACATTACTTGGAGTATAGCTCAACGATGAGGTGTTCCTGGATGGGCACGTCGATGTCTTCGCGATTCGGGTACCTCAATACTTCGCCGCTAAGGGTATCGTAATTTACCGACAACCATTCTGGCATAACCTTGCCCCTGCCTAATTCTGCCATCTCTTTGAACAGCTCTAAAGACCTGCTCTTTTCTCTTACGGCAATTACATCTCCAGGCCTTACTTGATATGATGGAATGTTCACTTTTTTGCCGTTTACCTCTATGTGTCCGTGCCTTACTATTTGCCTCGCCTGGGCACGAGATTTGGCAAACCCGAGTCGGTAAACCACGTTGTCCAGACGGCATTCCAAAAGTCTAAGCAGGTTTTCTCCGGTTACACCTTTCTTCCTTGAAGCTTCTTCAAAATATATCTTGAACTGCTGCTCTAGTACTCCATAAATCCTCTTGGCCTTTTGTTTTTCTCTAAGCTGCACACCATATTCGGTGAGTTTCCTTTTCATCTGTCCGTGTTGACCTGGCGCGTATCCCCTGCGGTCAATAGCACATTTCGGGGTATAGCATCTTTCGCCTTTAAGGTATAGTTTTATTCCTTCACGGCGGCACAAGCGGCAAACTGGACCTGTATGTCTTGCCATCCTTTATTTCCACCTCCTGATTTTTTGTTAAACTCGACGGCGTTTCGGCGGCCTGCACCCGTTGTGGGGTATCGGCGTTACATCTTTTATCACGCTTATCTCCAGTCCGGCTGCCTGAAGCGAACGTATGGCTGCTTCTCGCCCAGGTCCTGGCCCTTTCACAAGGACCTCGACCGTCTTAAGGCCGTAGTCCATGGCTTTTTTAGCAGCCGATTCCGCTGCCAGTTGGGCTGCAAAAGGAGTGCCCTTCCTTGAACCTTTAAAACCTACCGTTCCCGCGCTGGCCCAAGTAATTGGATTTCCCGCCTCATCGGTTATGGTGACTATCGTATTATTGAAAGTCGAATGGATGTGGGCTTTGCCCTTTTCTACACGCCTTTTTTCTCTGCGCTTTCTCGAAGTCATTGCCACTTTGCATCACCTCCATAAATTTATTTACCTTATTTGCTGCGCTTTGCTCCGACGGTCTTTCTAGGACCTTTCCTGGTCCTTGCATTAGTGCGGGTCCTCTGTCCGCGAACGGGAAGTCCCTTTCTGTGGCGTATTCCTCTGTAACATCCGATTTCTATCAATCTTTTGATGTTCATCGCTACTTCACGGCGAAGATCTCCTTCGACCTTGTAATTCTTTTCAATTATATCCCTGAGATTGGATATCTCTTTCTCCGTCAGGTCCTTTACTCTCGTATCAGGATTGACTCCCGCTTCTTTCAATATTTTGTTCGAAAGGCTCCTGCCTATACCGTAAATATACGTCAGGGCTATTTCAACCCTTTTGTCTTTCGGCAGGTCGACTCCCGCTATCCTAGCCATCCACTCACTCCTCCTTTAGCCTTGTCTTTGCTTATGCTTTGGATTTTCGCAAATTACCATAATTCTTCCCTTGCGCTTTATTATCTTGCACTTTTCGCATATTTTCTTTACAGAAGGCCGTACTTTCAACTTTGATTCCCCCTTCTTATTTGTAGCGGTATACTATTCTGCCTCGAGTTAAATCGTAGGGAGATAGCTCTACAGTAACTTTGTCGCCCGGTAGTATCCTAATATAGTTCATCCTTATTTTGCCGGATACGTGAGCCAAAACTTTATGACCATTCTTCAATTCAACTCGAAACATTCCATTAGGAAGAGGCTCCACAACCGTGCCTTCTACTTCGATTACATCCTCTTTGGACATAAAGGCCCTCCTCCCTCCTTTAAGGCCTGTTATCATCGGGTTTTTCAACTAACTCTTCGAGGGCTCTTCTTATTTCTTCGTTGTAAACTTTGCGTCCGTTAATAATCTTCTCGTAAATAAAACCTGATTTCCGGTTCATGATCTTAAGGTGCTTTAATTTCTTTTTTTTCGGTCTTTCTATTCTCCTCAGTTTGCCATCCGCAACGTACACATATTCAGAGTCGATTATCCCTACCACCAGCATGAATCGCCCTTTGTCGCGCCCAGCACAAGACATGACTACCTGGCCCGGTTCCACTTCTTTCATATCAACACCTACCTATAGAATGGTCAAAATTTCAGGCTCACCATCGGTAATAGCGATGGTGTTTTCGTAATGTGCCGAAAGACTCCCATCTTTTGTGACAACCGTCCAGTTGTCTTCTCGCGTATAGACCTCGAAATTCCCGGCGTTTACCATAGGCTCAATAGCCAGAGTCATGCCCGGCTTTAGCCTGGGCCCTTTGCTTGGCGGGCCGTAATTTGGCACATGCGGGTCTTCATGCATTTTGCGGCCAATGCCGTGGCCTCCCCATTCCCGCACAACGGAAAAATTTTGACTTTCTACGAAGGTCTGTATTGCGTGAGAAATGTCGGAAAGCCTGTATCCAACTTTGGCATAAACCAAACCTTCAAAAAAGCTTCGTTCGGTAACATCAATGAGTTTTTTGGCTTCCTCCGAGACGTTTCCCACTGGGTAGGTTCTGGCTGCATCGGAAAAATAGCCTTCCACTATCGCTCCTACATCTATACTTATAATATCACCGTCTTGGAGGATTCTTAATCCAGGAATTCCATGTACTACCTCTTCATTAACTGATGCACAAATCGTGGCTGGAAAACCCCTGTATCCTTTGAACGCGGGGTGAGCACCGTTTTTTAGTATAATCTCTTCCGCAATCCTGTCAAGTTCCCCGGTGGTAACGCCGGGTTTTATATGCTTTTTCAGTTCCTCAAGCACCAACGCCACCACTTTGCCGGCCCTTTTCATTATCTCAATTTCCCTTTTCGACTTTATTACTATCATCAGCCTTCTCCTTTTAGGAGACCTTTTATCTCTTCGAAAACTTCTTCAATTGGCCTGTTTCCATCGATGTTCGCCAGCAGATTTTTGTTCTTGTAATAATCTATTAGGGGTTTCGTCTCTCTTTCATATACGTCAATTCTCTTCTCAACCGTTTTTACATCATCGTCTGCCCTCTCGATTAGCCTCCCGCCGCACTTGTCGCAAATTCCTTGCTGCCTCGGTGGGTTGTACTTGACGTGATATGTGGAGCCGCATACCTCACATACCCGGCGCCCAGTAAACCTCTCAATAAGCTCCTCCCGCGGAACAACGATGTTTATTACGGCGTCCAATTTTACTTCCATTTCTTCGAGGATTTTTTCCAGACTCTCAGCTTGAGGTATGGTCCTGGGGAAGCCATCAAGTATGAACCCCTTTTCGGCGTCATTCTCCCGCAGGCGTTCTTTCACTATCCCCGTAATCACTTCATCGGGAACTAGAAGCCCTTGATCCATGTATTCTTTTGCCTTTCTCCCAAGTTCTGTCCCCTGATTTACCGCAGCTCTCAGCATATCGCCCGTCGAGATCTGAGGAATGCCAAACGTCTCGCAAAGTTTTTTTGCTTGAGTCCCTTTTCCAGCTCCGGGAGGTCCCATTAGAATTATGCGCATTTTTTATCAGCTCCTACTTCAAGAAGCCCTGATAATGCCTCATTAGCATCTGGGCTTCAATAAGTTTCATTGTCTCCAAAGCTACACCTATTACTATCAAAAGCGCTGTTCCTCCAAAGTATATGTTGAGGTTGGTCACACCGGTGATCAAATAAGGCAAAACGGCTATAACCGCAAGGAAAACTGCACCTATTAGGGTTATTCTTGTCATTATTCTATTTAGGTACTCAGCAGTAGGTCTGCCAGGCCTAATCCCAGGGATAAAGCCTCCGTATTTCTTTATATTTTCGGCTACATCTATTGGATTAAAAGTCACAGCAGTATAAAAGTATGTGAAAAATATTATGAGAAGGGCATAAAAGCTTGCATAAAGCCATCCACCAGGTTTTATAAAATTGGCGATGCTCAGGGCTACTTTGCTGTTAGGGAAAAATCCCGCAACAGTGCTGGGGAAAAGGAGTATAGACATTGCAAAAATAACCGGAATGACACCAGCAGCGTTTAATTTCATCGGTATGTGGGTAGTTTGGCCACCGTATATCCTTCTTCCTACAACTCTCTTGGCGTATTGAACCGGAATTCGGCGTTCAGCCTGCTGAACAGCTATGACCCCTACTATCACGGCCAGAGCAAAGATTGCAAATAAAAGCACCATTAAGATGTTTGTGGTACCTACTCTGACGTATTGATAGACCTGATATATTCCACTGGGCAGTCTTGATACAATCCCCGCAAAAATCAAAAGAGAAATCCCGTTGCCGATGCCTTTGTCGTTAATTTGTTCACCGACCCACATCAAAAACGCCGTGCCGGCAGTCAAGCTAATAACCACGAGGAGGCTGCCGAAAAATCCCGGATACATCAAGGCGCTCCTAAACCCTATGGCAAGGCCCGTTGCCTGAATAAGCCCGAGGACTACCGTGCCGTACCGGGTGTAGCGAGCTAGAACTTTTCGCCCTTCCGCACCCTCCTTTGCCAACTCCTCCCACTTCGGAATAACTATGGTGAGAAGCTGAACTATTATGGATGCATTGATGTACGGCGTTATGCTCATAGCAAAAACAGAAAACTGTTTGAAAGCGCCTCCTGCTATAATGTCAAAAAAGCCAAGAAGCGCACCCCTTTCGATTAGCTGCCTTACAGCTTCGGGGTTCATGCCTGGCACCGGCACGAAAGCCCCTATTCTAAATACCACGAGCATTAAAAGCGTGAACTTAATGCGCCGTCTCAAATCCGGGATTTTCCAGGCGTTTCTCAGGGCTTCCAGCATTATATCACCTCGGCTTTCCCGCCGGCAGCCTCAATCTTTTCCTTGGCGGAGCTGGAAAATGCATGAGCTACGACTTCCAGCTTAACGTTTAGTTCGCCATCTCCGAGTATTTTTACTCCGTCTTTAATCTGTTTTATCAGTCCCTTTTCTTTTAAAAGTTCAGGCGTGACCTTTGTGTTTTCTTCAAAAACATTCAAGTCTTTCACATTCACTATGGCGTATTCTTTTTTGAATTTATTCGTAAATCCTCTTTTGGGTATCCTGCGTATTAGGGGCATCTGTCCTCCTTCAAATCCCGGTCGTACCCCACCCCCGCTCCTAGCGTTCTGGCCTTTGTGGCCGCGGGTAGAAGTCTTTCCGTGCCCAGACCCTATGCCACGTCCAACTCTTTTGGGTCTTTTTCTGGAGCCTTTTGCAGGCTTTAGGTCATGAAGTCTCATTGTCGCACCTCCTGTTCTATATGAGCTTTTACCCTAACAGTTCTTGAACGGTTTTGCCCCTTAATTTCGCCACCTGTTCTGCCCTCTTTAATTGCTTTAAGGCGTCAATAGTAGCATCCACCATGTTTTTAGCGTTATTCGAACCTAGCGATTTGCTGACCACATTTCTAAGTCCTGCAAGTTCCAGCACCGCCCTGACAGGCCCTCCTGCTATTACACCCGTACCTTCTACAGCAGGCTTTACTAAAACTTTTCCCGCACCGGATTCGCCAATAGCCTCATGGGGTATTGTGCCATTTATAACCGGCACTTCGATGAGATTCTTTTTGGCATCTTCGATGGCTTTTCTTATGGCATCAGGTATTTCCTGGGCCTTGCCAGTTCCAACCCCTACTTTTACATTTCTATTGCCGACCACGACTAGCACCGAGAACCTGAAGTTTTTTCCGCCTTTAGTTACCTTGGATACCCTGTTTATCGAAACTACCTTTTCTGAAAATTCATGTTCCATGTCTTTTTCCCTTTGCATTCGCCTACCTCCTTTTTTTAGAATTCCAGACCGGCACGCCTTGCAGCTTCAGCTAGGGCTTTTACTCGCCCGTGGTACAGATATCCGCCCCTGTCAAAGGTAACTTTGGTTATCCCTTTCTCCAATGCCCTCTTTGCGATAAGCTCCCCAACCTTTTCTGCTGCTTCTATATTGCAACCATTAACGCTGTCACGAATAGCTGGGTCAAGGGTCGAAGCCGCCACCAGTGTTCGTCCTTCTTCGTCGTTAATTATCTGCGCGTAAATGTGCTTTAAGCTGCGGAAGACGTTCAACCTCGGCCTTTCGGCAGTGCCGAATACTTTTTTACGGATTCTTTTATGCCGTCTCTTCCGGGCTTCATTCCTGGACTCCTTTTTAATCATTTATACCCCTCCTACTACCGTTATTTGCCTCCCGCTTTTCCAACCTTGCGGCGTATTATTTCATTTTCGTACCTTATACCCTTGCCTTTGTAGGGCTCAGGTTCCTTTACGCTCCTTATCCTGGCGGCGGTTGTGCCTACCAGTTCCTTGTCTATACCCCTCACGATAATTTTGTTCTGTGCGGGCACTTCAAATTCAATGCCCTTTGGCGCTTCTATTTCTACTGGATGAGAATAACCGACGGTGAGCACCAATTTGTTTCCCTGCTTATTGGCCCTGTAACCAACGCCCTCTAAAACTAATGTCTTTTCATAACCGTTTACCACACCGTTTACCATATTTGCAATTAGGCTTCTTGTCAGGCCGTGAAGTGCTTTATGCTCTTTTTCGTCAGAAGGCCTTTTTACAATGATTTTGTTGTCTTCTTGAAAAATTTGCATGTCCTTATGAAACTCTTTTGTTATAGATCCTTTAGGCCCCTTTACGGTAACAACGTTTCCTTCAATCTTTACTTCAACGCCTTTCGGAATCTCTATGGGCTTTTTACCTATCCGCGACATTTGTTCAGGCACCTCCTTATCAAGTTTACCACACGTAGCAAATAACTTCTCCGCCTACTCCTTCTTTTCTCGCCTGTTTGTCGGTCATTATTCCTTTTGATGTAGAGAGAATGGCTATGCCTAAGCCTCCGAGCACTTTAGGGATTTGGTCCTTCCTTACGTATATTCTAAGGCCCGGCTTGGAAATCCTCTTTATGCCGGTTATCACTCTCTCCTTATTGGGGCCGTATTTTAAATAAATCTTGATAATCCCCTGCTTGCCGTCCTCAATGATTTCATAGTCCTGAATAAAACCTTCATTTTTGAGGGTTTCAACTATTGCCCTCTTTATTTTTGAGCAAGGAACTTCTACAGTTGGGTGCCCTGCATTATTGGCATTCCTAATGCGTGTCAGCAAATCTGCGATGGGATCGGTAACAGCCATCTTTTGATACCTCCTTTCAACACTCTACCAGCTTGCCTTTCTTACGCCAGGTATCTCACCGCGATGGGCTAAAACTCTAAAGCAAAGTCGGCATACTCCGAATTTCCTAAGATATGCCCGTGGTCTTCCACATATCCTACAGCGGTTATAATATCTCGTTGAGTATTTCTGAGGCCTCTTCTGTTTTGCTATTAGTGATTTTTTCGCCATCCTTCGTCCTCCTTTCTATTGCGCAAAGGGCATTCCCAAGCCCTTCAAAAGTTCGCGGGCCTCTTCATCGGTTTTGGCCGTTGTCACTATGGTAATATCCATCCCACGGATTTTGTCTATCTTATCATAATCTATCTCAGGGAAAATCAACTGTTCCCTTATGCCCAGAGTATAGTTGCCTCTGCCGTCGAAAGCATCGGGCGACAGGCCTTTGAAGTCTCTTACCCTCGGCAGTGCTATGTTAAATAGTTTATCAAGGAATTCGTACATCCTGTTTCCTCTTAGAGTAACCTTTGCCCCGATAGCCATACCCTTTCTTATTTTGAATGAGGCTATGGACTTTTTCGCTTTTGTAACTACGGGCTTTTGCCCTGATATCATTGCTAAATCTCTTGTAGCCGACTCTATTGCTTTTGGATTTTCCTTTGCATCGCTTATACCCATGTTCAGTACAACTTTTTCCAGGCGCGGAACCTGCATAACGCTTTTGTAATTAAATTTCTTCATAAGTGCTGGAATAACTTCTTTTTCATACTTTTCCCTCAGCCTGGGCATTAGATTCCCTCCTTTCAAGTCTACTTGCTATCTATAACCTCACCGCATTTTTTGCAAGTCCTGACCTTTGTGCCATCAGCTAGGAAAGTATGCCCGATTCTCGTAGGCAACCCACATTTGTTGCAGACAACCATCAGTTTTGATGTATTAAGCGGCATTTCCTTATGCACTATTCCGCCTTGGGGATTTTTGGGAGAAGGTTTTTGGTGCTTTGTAGCCATGTTTACTCCTTCGACTATAGCTACACCCTTTTTCGCTATTACCTTGAGCACCTTTCCTTTTTTGCCTTTATCCTTGCCCGACAACACTAATACTGTATCACCCTTTTTCACGTGGACCTTCGACAAGATTTACACCTCCTTGCCTTATAAGACTTCTGGAGCGAGCGAAATAATCCTCATAAAATTCTTCTCCCTCAATTCGCGTGCTACCGGTCCAAAAATACGCGTTCCCCTCGGGTTCATGTCATCATTTATTATAACTGCCGCATTTTCATCAAATCTTATATAAGAGCCATCCGGGCGCCTTGAAGGGGCTTTTGTCCTCACTATGACCGCTTTAACTACATCACCTTTTTTTACCATTCCATCTGGTGCCGCATCTTTTACCGAGGCTACTATTATGTCGCCCAACCCGGCAAACTTTCTGTTAGAACCGCCCAAAACCCTAATGCACATTATCTGCTTTGCGCCGGTGTTATCCGCCACGTTTAGCCTCGTCTGAACTTGAATCATTCCGAAACCCTCCCCTCTTTTTTATTTACTCGGCACGCTTTACAATCTCCACCAGTCTCCAGCGCTTGGTCTTGCTCAACGGCCTTGTTTCCATTATTTTTACAACATCACCTATTTGGCACTGGTTGTGTTCATCGTGAGCTTTAAATTTCTTTGTGCGCTTTATTGTTTTGCCGTAAAGGGGATGACGTATTATAGACTCGACAGCCACCACTATAGTTTTATCCATTTTATTGCTTACTACTACTCCCGTTCGTACCTTTCTTTTGGGCCTCTCTTCCATTTTATCCCTCCTTGGACTGTAAAATTTTATTTATTATGCTCTCGCTTTTTCCCTCTCGGTCAAAATTGTTTTGATTCGGGCTATCGTCTTTCGGACTTCCCGTATCCTCCTCGGGTTATCCAATTGGCCTGTGGCCGACTGAAATCTTAAATTAAAAAGTTCGCTTTTTAAATCCTTTAGTTTCTGGACCAGCTCCTGATCCGATAACTCCCTTATCTGCTTAGCCTTCATTTGCATCACCGCCTATCCCTTCGCGTTTAACGATTTTAGTCTTTATCGGAAGTTTATGGGAGGCAAGTGTCAAGGCTTCCTTAGCCACATCTTCTGGAATTCCTGCCAGCTCAAAAAGTATCCGTCCCGGCTTTACCACCGCAACCCAATATTCTGGAGAGCCCTTGCCGCTTCCCATACGGGTCTCGGCAGGCTTTTTCGTAACCGGTTTGTCCGGAAATATCTTTATCCAAACTTTTCCGCCTCTTTTAACATACCTTGTTATTGCAATTCTCGCAGCTTCTATCTGGCTGCTCGTAATCCATGCCGGTTCTAGGGCCTGCAGTCCGTACTCTCCGTAAGTAACCTCAGTCCCACGGGTAGCCCTGCCTTTAATTGTGCCGCGCTGCTGCTTCCTGTACTTTACCCGCTTCGGCATTAACATTGGCTTCTCCTCCTTCCGCCTGTTTTTCGTCTTTCTTTGAGGGGAGGACGTCGCCCCTGTATATCCAAACCTTCACACCTATTCGCCCGTAGGTGGTATGGGCTTCAGCAAAGCCGTAACTTATATCGGCGCGGAGCTTCTGAAGCGGAATCGTACCTTCGCGATACCATTCAGTCCTCGCTATTTCAGCACCAGCCAGTCTTCCGCTCACCATCATCTTTACCCCTTTTGCTCCTGCCTTCAGAGCTCTTGCTATTGCCTGCTTCATGGCTCTGCGATACGAAATTCGGCGCTCAATTTGAGCTGCTATATTTTCCGCCACCAACTGGGCTTCCAGATCTGGCTCCTTTATTTCAATTACGTTCACCGCTATCTGCTTGCCGGTCATTGCTTCTAGCTCACTTCTGAGCTCTTCCACGCCGGTACCGCCCTTACCTATGACCATACCTGGCTTCGCTGTATTTATTGTAACCCGGACGCGGTTAGCCGCTCTCTCTATTTCGATTCTGGATATTCCCGCTGTATAAAATTTATTTTTGATGAGCTTACGGATATTGAAATCTTCCAGCACCAGGTCGGCAAAGTTCTTTTCCGCATACCACCGGGAATCCCAATCTCTAATTATTCCAAGTCTCAGCCCATGCGGATGTACCTTTTGGCCCAAATTTTATCCCTCCTTTTCCTTTAATACCACCGTAATGTGGCTGGTTTTTTTGCGTATCATTGCAGCCCTGCCGAAAGCTCTAGCCCTGAACCTCTTTAGCGTCGGCCCTTGGTCTGCAAAGCACTTGTAGATATAAAGCGCATCCGGATTCATGTTGTGGTTGTTTTCGGCATTGGCAACCGCCGAGCGGATTAGCTTTGCCACAATTTTAGATGCCCTTTTAGGCGTAAACTGCAGGATATTCAAGGCCTCATCCACTTTCTTGCCCCTTATGAGGTCTAAGACAATCCTTACTTTTCTCGGCGCTATTCTCACGTATCTCGCCTGTGCCCTAGCTTCCACCTTAACTTACCTCCTTTACCCGGTGTTTACTTTAGTGCGGTCGACCTTTCCGTATGCTCGCCGTGACCCCTAAACGTTCTAGTGGGGGCAAACTCTCCTAGTTTATGGCCAACCATATCTTCCGTAATATATATGGGAACGTGTTTTCTCCCATCGTGAACCGCTATGGTGTGTCCCACCATCTCCGGAACAATCGTGGAGTCTCGAGACCAAGTCTTAATCACCTTTTTTTCTCTTTTTTCGTTCATCGCCCTTATTTTTTTCAGTAGTTTAGGGTCCACAAAAGGGCCTTTTTTTGCAGAACGACCCATTATTCTACCTCCTTTCACCGGTTATTTGCGGCGTTTTACAATATATTTATCCGACGGCTTGTTCTTCTTGCGAGTCTTGTAACCCAATGTGGGTTTGCCCCACGGCGTAACAGGATGTTTGCGGCCAATTGGCGCTTTTCCTTCGCCGCCTCCATGCGGGTGGTCTACCGGGTTCATGGCAGAACCGCGGACGTGAGGCCTTCTCCCGAGCCATCTTGAGCGGCCTGCTTTGCCAAGGGTGATGTTCTCATGTTCCAAGTTGCCTACCTGTCCTACTGTTGCTCTGCATTCTTCGGGCACCATCCTCATTTCGCCCGATGGCAACCTTAGCGTCGCATATCCGTTTTCTTTAGCCATAACTTGGGCCGCTGCGCCAGCCGCCCTTGCCAACTGACCCCCTTTGCCCGGATAAAGTTCCACGTTGTGGACGATGGTTCCAACAGGTATGTGAGATAGCGGGAGCGCATTCCCCGGCTTAATGTCCGCATTGGGGCCCGACTCCACTACGTCGCCCACCTTCAGTCCTACAGGTGCTAATATATAGCGTTTTTCTCCATCCATATAGTGCAAAAGCGCTATCCTCGCGGAACGGTTAGGGTCATATTCTATAGCCGCCACCTTAGCCGGCACACCGTCTTTGTCCCGTTTGAAATCTATTATCCTGTACTTTCTTTTGCTGCCGCCGCCCCGGTGTCTCGCTGTAATTCTTCCCTGCATGTTGCGACCAGCTTTTTTCTTGAGAATTTCCACCAGCGATTTTTCCGGCTCTTTTTTAGTTATTTCTTCAAAGGTGGATACTGTCATGAATCTTACGCCCGGCGATGTAGGTTTAAATTTTTTGATACCCACCAGTTATCCCTCCTTTTCCAATCTGCAGTCCAACCTTCTTGCAACATCGCTTTACCGCTGCTATTACAAGCTCTCAAAGAACTCAATTGGTTTGCTGTCCTTTTTCAGAGTGACTATAGCCTTTTTCCAATCAGGGCGCTTGCCTTCGTGGATTCCCATCCTCTTTTTCTTGCCCCTTACGTTCATCGTGTTTACTTTCTCTACCTTTACTCCAAAAATAGCTTCAACAGCGTTTTTAATTTCCGTCTTGTTTGCGTCGGGATGAACCACAAATGTGTATTTCCTTAGCTCTTTCATCGCCATGGATTTTTCAGTAATCCATGGGCGAATTATTATGTCATGCGGATCTTTACTCATGCGTACACCTCCTCTACCCGCTTTACCGCATCCATTGTCATTATGACCTTTTCATGGTTGAGGATGTCATAGACATTAAGTGTATTTGCCGTAGTGGTGGTTACACCCGGAATATTGCGGGCAGATTTGACCACGTTGATATCGGGAGTTGCCAGCACAATTAGCGACTTGGTGGTTGCATTGAGATTTGCCAAAACTTTTACCATCTCTTTCGTTTTTGGAATATCCATCGTCAATTGGTCTACAACTATAATTTCATTATCTCTCACTTTTGCACTCAAAGCTGATTTTAGTGCAAGCCTCTTTAACTTTTTAGGAAGGGTGTATTTATAAGATCTGGGCTTCGGTCCAAACACAATGCCGCCTTTTCTCCAGAGAGGTGACCTGATGCTTCCGTGTCTTGCCCGACCAGTACCCTTTTGCCTCCAGGGCTTGCGCCCGCCTCCTCTTACTTCTCCGCGAGTTTTTGTAGAGGCAGTGCCGACCCTCTGATTTGCCAGGTAGTTTACGACTACTTGATGCATAACTTCGGGTTTTACCTCAACTCCAAACACGCTATCGGAAAGCTCCACTTCCCCTATTTGCTGCCCCTGCATGTTGTACAAAGCTACTTTTGGCATTGGGCTCCTCCTTTCTTTTTGGGGTTAGCTCTTTACTGTGCTCTTAATGTAAAGCAGTGATTTCTTCGTACCGGGCACTGAACCCTTTATTAAGAGCAGATTTCTCTCCGGGTCCACTTTTACTATCTCAAGGTTTTGGACAGTTACCTTTTCATGTCCAAGGTGACCCGGCATTCTCTTGCCTTTAAAGACCCTTTCCGGGTCAGTGGCACCGCCAGAACCAGGTCGTCTGTGGTACATTGAACCGTGCGACATGGGACCACGGTTGAAATTCCACCTTTTTACACCGCCCGCAAAGCCTTTTCCAATCGAAATACCCGTGACATCCACTCTATCACCCGGTTCAAAAATATCCACCTTTATCTCATCACCGATGTTGTACTTATCAATGTCGTCTAATTTCAACTCTCTGATGTATTTTTTAGGCTTTAACTGGTACTTTTTAAATTGACCCAGCACCGGCTTTGTTAGTCTTGTTTCTTTTACATCTTTAAAGCCCACTTTCAGGGCGCTGTATCCATCGTTTTCCGGAGTCTTTTTCTGTATTACTACGCAGGGGCCAGCTTCTACTACCGTAACCGGTACAGCTTCTCCCGCTTCATTGAAAATCTGCGTCATCCCCAATTTAATGCCCAGTATAGCCTTTTTAGCCATCTTTACCACCTCCTCAAGCAAATTTACAGCTTGATTTCGATATCAACTCCTGCAGGTAAATCCAATCTCATGAGAGCATCGACAGTCTTTGAGGTCGGTTCGTGAATATCGATCAACCTTTTATGGGTCCTTACTTCGAATTGTTCCCTTGAATCCTTATACTTGTGGGGAGCTCTTAATATTGTTATGAGACTCCTCTCGGTTGGCAGTGGAATGGGGCCTGAAACTTTGGCCCCGGTGCGTTTTGCCGTTTCCACTATCTTTTGAGCCGACTTATCTAGAATCCCGCTGTCGTAAGACTTCAGGCGTATTCTGATCTTCTGTCGGGCCACTTTTCTCCCTCCTTGGCTTTAGTTTCCTCTTTTCGCTATTCTATTATTTCGGTCACCACGCCGGCCCCTACTGTTCTGCCACCCTCGCGGATAGCAAAACGAAGGCCTTCTTCCATCGCTATCGGCGCTATCAGCTCTATCTCCATTACAATGTTGTCCCCGGGCATTACCATCTCCGTGCCTTCCGGTAACTTTATTACCCCTGTCACGTCCGTCGTCCTAAAGTAAAACTGCGGCCTGTATCCGTTGAAAAACGGCGTGTGCCTTCCCCCTTCTTCCTTCTTCAAAACGTATACCTGTCCCTTAAACTTCGTGTGCGGATGCACACTCCCAGGTTTTGCTATTACCATGCCCCTCTCTACTTCGTTCTTGTCTAT
>NZ_FRCR01000018.1:0-1364 GCF_900142995.1 Caldanaerovirga acetigignens
TTTTTAGCCTACCTATGAGGGATTGAAACAGTGGTATGCTGTATTTCCTGACGGAAGTGCCGTATGTTTTTAGCCTACCTATGAGGGATTGAAACTTTTCTCTGCTTTGCATATCGAATCGCCTCCTAATTGTTTTTAGCCTACCTATGAGGGATTGAAACTTGATGACAGCATAAGCAACCAACTGACTGCTATTGCAGTTTTTAGCCTACCTATGAGGGATTGAAACTCGAGTGGCAAGCAGACACCCCCAGCATTGGAATAGTTTTTAGCCTACCTATGAGGGATTGAAACATTGAAGGCAATGAAAGAATTGGGTTTATATTAAAAGGTTTTTAGCCTACCTATGAGGGATTGAAACTTGGCTTGGCAACTTTTCTGCTATGGTGCAGCAGGTAGTGTTTTTAGCCTACCTATGAGGGATTGAAACGCGTGAAGAAGAACATCGCCGCCGCATGGAACGAATGTTTTTAGCCTACCTATGAGGGATTGAAACACGCCAAAAGCTTCGTGTAAACATCCAAATAGTTTTGTTTTTAGCCTACCTATGAGGGATTGAAACATTATAAATCATAACTTCACTTTCTCAGTTGCTTTTTGTTTTTAGCCTACCTATGAGGGATTGAAACTGGGTATTGGACGGCACATTTGCGCTTGCACCTGACCCAGTTTTTAGCCTACCTATGAGGGATTGAAACTAGATAAATGCTATGAAGCTAACAAAGATAACTACAGTTTTTAGCCTACCTATGAGGGATTGAAACTTTCCCACCTTTCCACTCTTGCCAAGGTATTCAAAAGTTTTTAGCCTACCTATGAGGGATTGAAACTGGCAAAGAATTGTGGCAAATTCCCAAAGAAGCAGCGTTTTTAGCCTACCTATGAGGGATTGAAACACGAGAGTATCGAAGTCATACATTTTCGGTTTCCTCCGTTTTTAGCCTACCTATGAGGGATTGAAACGGTTTAAAATCCTCGCATTCTTCATGCTCTTTCCGGTTTTTAGCCTACCTATGAGGGATTGAAACGGATGTAACGTCACTTTGAAAGGCTCATCTTCTGGAGTTTTTAGCCTACCTATGAGGGATTGAAACTAAACTCTTGTATTTCTTTTTCGTCGTTGCTTTCGACGTTTTTAGCCTACCTATGAGGGATTGAAACCCATTACCCGCGGTATGGGCGAGGACATTATTCGAGTTTTTAGCCTACCTATGAGGGATTGAAACTGCCCCTTTCACCTCCCTTCCAAATCACATGTATTGTTTTTAGCCTACCTATGAGGGATTGAAACTTATCTCGGCTACTCCTTTTACGCCGTCTTTTACATGTTTTTAGCCTACCTATGAGGGATTGAAACTTTACTG
>NZ_FRCR01000018.1:2518-30735 GCF_900142995.1 Caldanaerovirga acetigignens
TCCTCTAGTTTTTAGCCTACCTATGAGGGATTGAAACCCTGTCCGCTCATCGACGACACCAGGGACAAAGTTTCGTTTTTAGCCTACCTATGAGGGATTGAAACGCAAGCTTTCGCAGATATTTCGCTTCGGTGTATCTGGTTTTTAACCTACATATAAGGGATTGAAACCAAGGTATTCTTGTAAGAAGGACAAGGTTATTAACTTAATAAACAGAGCGAAAAAAGGAGAAACGAAAATTGATGTAGAAATGAGTAAATCTAATAAATGGTTATCTCTTGCATGAAAGGGGGTAAAAATTTGGGGTTGATGCAGGAAAGCTTCAGTAAAGAAGAAAAAATATTGCTTTTAGCTTCAGTTCTGCATGATATTGGTAAGTTTTATCAGAGGATAGGCGACAAAAATACTAGAGCAAAGATAGAAAAAGAATATGGCACATTGATAAAATCTGAGGGTGCATACGGTCCAAGACACCAGGAGTGGGGAGCGTATTTCTGTGAGAAGAATGTCGGAATAAGCGAAGTAATAAGTGCAGTGAGAAACCACCATGACCCTATAAATATAATAGACTTGATTGTTGCGATTGCTGATAAGATTTCAGCATATGAAAGAGAAGATATTGATGAAGATGAAGGGAAAGCAAAACAATTAATTTCTATCTTTTCAAATATTGAACTAGACGGTATCGGAGCAGAAAAATTGCATTATAAAGAAATAGGGCCGATTTATAAATATCAGAAGCCCACTGATGAAATTTTAAATGAAAGGGAATGCGAAAAGAGGTACTCCGAGTTGTGGAAAGAATTTGAGGAAAATTTTAAGAAGATAAATTGTTATGATGATATTGCAGAGCTTAACAAGCTTTTGTATTTGCTTGAAGAATATACCTCTAACATTCCTTCGGCCTTCTATTATTCTAGGCCTGATATATCTCTATGGGGGCATTTAAAATCTACTGCTGCCGTGGCATTTTGTATTTTCAGAGAAGAAAAAGAAAGAAGAAAATTAGATTCTATCCACGACAAATTAAAAAGGAAGATAATTCCCTCCAAAGGAGAAGGCAAGTATTTTTGCTTGGTAAAGGGTGATATTTCCGGAATACAGGACTTTGTTTATGACACCAAAATGGATGGCGCCACGAAAGCATTAAGAGGAAGGTCTTTCTACATCTCCTATATTATGGACTTGATAGCAAAATACATATTAAGGACTGAAAAATTGCCGCTCACTAACTTGTTATTCTCAGGCGGTGGCCATTTCTATCTGTTGATGCCCGTAAGCTTTATGGGAAAAGTTGGAGAATATCAGAAGTTTATCGACGAAGTGTTTTTTGAGGCTCACAAGGGGAGACTTTCGGTATCGTTAGGAGCGGTAGAGGCGGATGTAAATGACCTTATATGTAATTTCCCTGAAAAAATGGACGAAGCAAGCAGAGAAGTTCAGCATAAGAAAAACAACAAATTTTACGAGCTGGTAAAAAATAAGAGTATATTTAAGATAAAAGAAGAGCCGGGCAAGAACGTATGTCCTCACTGCGGAAGGTATTATGATGACGAATGTCATTTCTGCATCAGTTTTGAAGAACTGGGCGAAGACCTTATAAAGAAGAGATGTTTGTATGAGAAACATGTTGTCCCTGAAAAATTGAGTATGAATAAGTGCTTTGATGTCTTTAAATGCTTTGGAGTTGAAGTAGAATTTCTGGATATTCCCAAAAAGGGCTTTTGTTATGATTTAAAGAAAGAAAGGCACGAAAAGTTTGATTTCGATAGTTTTACTTACTATTTGAAGGTGCCTACTTATATGAAATTGGATGAAAAAAGCGGAAAAATAATAAGCTTCGATGAAATAAGTAAAAGTGCTAAAGGGATAAAAACATGGGGAATATTGAGAGGAGATGTTGACAATCTAGGGAGGATTTTTAGAGAAGGGTTGGAGGATAACAGGACGATATCGAGAGTGCTTACTTTGTCTTCCGAGCTTTCAGTGTTTTTCGGCAAGTATCTGGAGGATGTCATAAAAGAAGAATACGAGTATTGCTATGCGATATATGCCGGTGGCGATGATTTCTTCTTTGTGGGTCCGTGGGACAAAATGCCGTATTTAGCGTTTGAAATAAGGAGGCTTTTTAAAGAATATACAGGGAATAATCCGGTGCTCAATATATCGATGGCCTTTGACATTTCGCCTGATGAGAAGTTTCCTCTGTATAAAGTGGCTGTTGAAGCTGGAGAACATCTAGATGAGGCAAAGGCTTATGAGAGAGAAGGAATGAGGAAAAATTGTTTTTCATTTTGCGGTTGCAATATAGGGTGGGAAGAAGCTGATAAATTTATAAAGTTAAAAGAATTGATTGTGAGTGCTTTAAATAGTAAGGTGCCAAGGTCTTTGATAAATATAATTTATAAAGCTGTGAAAGATTCAAAAATATCCGAAAGGCGAAACGAAATTTTTAAAGTGTGGAAACTTGTCTATTATATTTCTAGGTTGAAGAAAAGGGGAACAGAAAATGTGAAAGACTATATCGAAGAAATTCAGGACTTGTTATTAGATAAAGGGAATAGGTTATACAAGTTTTCTTATGTTTCGACAAGATGGGCAGAATTGGAGACAAGAAAAGCAGGGGAGGGTAATTAAATGCAGGATAACCATAAGAATAACAAATGGAATCAGGAGGGACAAGATGTAAATCTTTTGCTTGATTATGTTTTGAAGAATATAGAAATAGCTATCAATAAAGAGAAGGACAAAAGAGGCGATGTGTTTATTAAATGTGCAGAAAATTTTGGTGAGGTATTAAAATTAAAAAAGGTAAGTTATTCAATGATAAGAAGGGTCTATAACGAAGCCAAAAGAATAAGTAGGGAGAAATTTTGCGATGAAACGATTTACAAATTGAAGGTTTTAAAGTCGCTGATTGCCTATACAGAGGGTAGGTTTAATGAACTTAGAAAAGTTAAATTTTCGGAAGTACTTTCACGAGCAATCAATGAGGCTGAAAAGAATGAAGACAATTATAGGAGGTTTTTCGACTTTTTCCAGGCAGTTATAGCATATCACAGAGCAAAAGGCGGAAAAGAATAAGGGTTAGGGGGTATGTTTAATATGAAAAATTTCAGTTACATATTAAAGGGCAAATATATAATTAACTTTGATATAATTGCCAAAACGGGTTTACATATAGGTGCTTCCAGTAACAGCATAGACATAGGCGGCGTTGATAATGCCGTTATAAAAGACGAAGAAGGCAAACCTTATATTCCTGGAAGCAGTTTAAAAGGGAAAATGAGGTCTTTGATGGAGTATGCCGAAGGACTCATTAAACCTGAAGAACTTATTTTTTCAAAAGAGAGCAAAGATGATCCGATAAGGATACATATGTGCGACAAAGAAGATTGTGCGGTTTGCAATATATTTGGGCGAAACCACGGAAAACGTAAGTTTGTCACCGGAAAAGAAGTGGTGTTTGAGAATCTCACGCCGACTAGGCTTATTGTTAGAGATGCGAAGCTTGATAAAAACAGCATAACTGAAGAGATGAAAGAAAATATTGATTTGGAATGGACTGAAGTAAAATTCGAAAACAACCTGGACAGAATTACTTCTTCTGCTAACCCGAGGCAGACCGAGAGAGTGCCGGCAGGCGCAAAGTTTAAGGGCGAAATGGTGCTAAATGTCCTCAATGATGAAGGGACAAAGTATTTGAATAAAGTTATCCAGGCGATGAAGCTTTTGGAGGATGATTACCTCGGAGGACAGGGAAGCAGAGGATACGGCAAGATAAAGTTTGAGAATATAAAAATTACTTTTAGGGACAAGGAATATTATGAGGAAGGAAGAGGAGAGAAAGTAATAGTAGAAAATGCGAAAGACCTAAGTGAGATAAAGCTATAAGCGAGCGATGGTGAAAGATATGAAAAAATACAGGGTGAAATTGAAGTTTAAAGGCCCCGTGCATTTCGGGTATAAAGAAAAGATGGACAACTTAACGGAATATGTAGTCCACTCCGACACAATCTTTAGCGGCATAATGTCTTGCTACAATCTGCTTTATGGCAAAGATAAAGCTGATAAATTGGCGGATAATTTTGTTAATGGTGTTTATCTTTTTGAGAATTCCTCCGCTTTTATATACGTCGGAGAAGATTATTTATTGCCGAGGCCTATAAATTTAGATTTGTATGATTTAGTAGGAGATTATAAAAAGGCTAAAAAAGTCAAGTATATTTCGGAGGATATACTTGGTGATAAATGCAGATCGGGAGTTTGCAAAGGACAGTTCTTATTGAAAGGGGATTATAAGGGCGACGTTGTCAGAATTCTGGAAAGGCCTAGAGTGGTTCTGGACAGGTTGAGCAATAGCAGTAATATATACTATATTAGCAGCTGCGTTTTTGATGAAAATGCAGGGCTTTGGTTTTATTTGAAAGTAGATCCCTCTGTAGAAAGAGAAATATTAGCAGCTATAAGGCTTCTTGGAGATGAAGGCCTGGGGGGAGAAAGGACCTACGGGCTTGGTTGTTTTGAACCCACTTTTGTAGAGGCTAAAGATGACGAAAAAAGTTCAGATGAGTATCTGTTGCTTTCACTTTACAGTCCATCACAGGAGGACGATCTTAGAGATTCTTTGTTTGGTTATGACTTTATAGAAAGGGGAGGTTATGTTTACTCGATTTACAGCAGCGATATCAAAAAAAGACGAATCAGAATGCTGGTAGAGGGAAGCGTTTTTAGAAAAAAATTAAGGGGAACTGTAATAGATGTAACACCAGAAGGTTTTGAAGGGCATAGAGTTTTAAGATACGGGGTGGCATTTTTGAAGCCTTTATAAAGGGAAGAGGTGTTTTGTATTGAAAGGCTATGAGATTGAAGTAATTTCTCCCTTAAATATTGGAAACGGCATTAGGAAAATGTCCTTTGAATATGTGTGCAGAGAGGGACGGCTAAAGTATATAGATATCTATAAATTGCTTAAAGACATCAGCAGGAGTAAAGTCTTAGTTGATGGAGTTATATGTGGATTCAGAAACGGTTATGTGGATTGGAAAGCTTTGAGGATAAATGTCGACAATTACATTAAATATATATTGGAATGTGTAGGAACTTCAGCAGTTAAAGGCGAAATAGTAGAATTCATAAAGACTGCAGGAAAACCGTACATACCGGGCAGTTCCATAAAGGGTGCTGTAAGGAGTTCCATCACAAGGGGGTTGTACAGCAGTGTAAAACAAGTTTACACATCAGCAATTGATAAGGAATCCGACCCTAAAAGGGCTGATGACAGAGCAGAAGAAAACGTTTTCGGCAAACCGCACAGCTCGCCTTTCAGGTTTTTGCTTATAGGGGACACGGAGCCCTTTGACGTAGAGGATATGGGAATCTATGAGATGAAGATTTTGAATATATGTAACGGCAGGGTAAAATGGTACAACAGAGCAAGAAACTTTGATAATCCAAAAGATGCTCTTTCGATTTTTTTGGAAGCATTGAAAAAAAGAAGTAAGGGTAAAGGATTTTTGAGCATTGATGGAAGGATTAACGACAGTTTTATTATAAGCGAAGGAAAGATTAAGAGGGCAAATGACATAAAAAATTTTGTGAGCTTAATAAGAAAAGATATTAATAACTATATCGAAAGGGAGATAAAGTTTTATGAGAAGTTTTCGATGTACGATATAAGTAACTTTTACAAACAGTTAAAAGACTTGAGTAACCAGCTGAAAGACAACGAAATATTGATACAAATCGGCTTTGGTAGTGGCTTCAACAGTAAGACAATTTCAAGTTTATTCGAAGGCGAAAATAGGCTGAAACTGAAGAAATTCATAAAAAAATTTGATTCTGATGTGTTTCCTAAAACTAGAAGGATTATATTTAAGGACGGCAAACCGTACACTGTGCCGGGTTGGGTAAAAATAAGTTTTTGTTAAAGAGGAATGGTTAATGGATATGCTGAGAATGAAGATAATTTGCAATGCAAAAAAAGGGATATTTTTCGATTCAATGTATAAGCGCTATCTAAAGGCTTTCTTCAAAAAATACTGTAACGACGATTTGTTCGTGTTTTCGGATGTTTTTCCGAAAAAGACAAGGAAGACCGATAGTGGCTTTTGGGCAATTGATAAAATTGCCTTTTATTTTTCGCATCCTGATGTTGAGACTTTGATTGGTCTATCGCTTGGGCTCTTAAAAGGAAAGATAGTTATAACCGATAATCAGGAACTTAAAATTGAAAGGATAGATTTTGTGAAAACAAAGTGTAGTAAAAGTGGTTATTTGTGGTCGCCACTGGTTGTTGTGGATAAAAATTTTAAGCCTGTCGAATACGAAAAAAAGCCGGAGAAATTTAGCGAATTGTTGAGGGCTAATTTGATAGTTAAATACGAAAGAATTTTTCACAGGTACCCTGAGGATGATAGATTTGTTTTTCTTTTTTTTAAGAATGATTTTGAAAAGAAAATTGAGGGAAATTTAGTTGCTTATATGGGGGCTTTTGAGATAATAGGGTCTAAAATGCTTACAGAAGTAGCTTACCTTTGCGGGCTCGGATTTTTCAACGAAGACGGTTACGGGATGATTTCCGAATTCAATTTTATTTGTCAACAAGAAAAGGGAAATTTGGGGTGAATATAGAATAACTAATTCAGTGATTTCTTATAGAAAAAAGAAGGGATGATCGTGAGGATAAAAGTCGCTTTTTCTGCAAAAGAACCTCTAATACTGCCAATTCATTATAACTACATAGTCCAATCGTTTATCTATAAAAATTTGAGTGAGGAGTTTTCGGAGTTTTTGCATAATCAAGGATTTAAATTGGGCAGCAGGAGTTTTAAACTTTTTACTTTTTCGAGATTGCTGGGGCGATTTGAGATTTTGCAGGATAACAAAATCAAAATATATTCTCCATTTGAGTTAATTGTTTCCTCGCCGATTGAAAGGTTTATAAAGGATTTTGCAAGTTCGCTTTTGAAAAATAACAGTCTTGACTTGATGGGCCAGGGCATAGAAATAAATGGAGTTTCTGTTTTGTCGGAGTTAGATAAAGAAAAATGTAAAGACGGCTTGTTTATTAAAATGCTTTCACCTGTTGTTGTCTATAAAACGTATCTTGATGATAGAGGAGGCAAGAAAACATATTATTTCAATCCTAGAGAAGATGAATTTGCTGTGCTGCTCAGGGAAAATTTACTTAAAAAGGCTAAACTGCTGAATATGGTTAATGAGGAGAGCTTGAATTTTAAAATAGAACCTGCATTTGAGTTGGATCAAAAGTACTGCAAAATAATAAAATATAAAGGAACGGTTATTAAAGGCTGGATGGGTGTTTATAAACTTTTTGCAGATTTTCCATTATTAAGGGTTGCGTATGATACTGGATTGGGAAGCAAAAATTCCCAGGGTTTTGGCTGCTTTGAGGTAATAGGAAACTAAAAAGGGGAGACAATGGCGCGAATCTATTTATGGATTTCTCCTTGGAGGTGTAAAGATTGACTTGCCTGATTTATCAGGTTGGGAGATTTGACCAGGGCATAACGAAGGAATACAATTTCGAAATAGGGGGCAAAGGTATAAGAAAGCAGCTTTCTTCGTTTGTACTGAAAGAACATTTAAGAGAAAAGGGAGAAGACGTAAAGGTTATTTTAATATATCCAATCAGTTTGCCCTTTAATAGAAAATTAAAAAAAGAAGAACTGGGGGATTTTTACGAAAAAGTTGAGGCCGGAGGTTGTAAAATATTTTGTGTAAAATAAAAGCTCCTTCTATGTTAGAATATAGAAATATAGAAGAGGAGTAAAGGATATCTTGATTCTATGCGCTGATGCACTTACAGGGATAAAGGAGGCAATCAATGCAGCCTTTCCAAATACCGAGTATCAGAGGTGCATAGTCCACCAGATAAGAAATACGCTGAAATATGTGTCAGATAAGGATCGTAAGGAATTTGCAAAGGATTTAAAACGAATATATACTGCTCCAAACGAAGAGACGGGATATGAACAAATGCTTGAGGTATCAGAAAAATGGGAATATGATAAGGCCCTTTGCCCTGGCAGTCAAGGGTAAAGGCTAAAGCCCGTGCTGCGCACGCCCTTGACAGCCAGACTGCAGGGCCTTTGGGATTCATCAAGGGGTTAAGGGTAAGTGGAGGCAGAGAGGCTCACCCAAACGCATGTTGGTGTAATATTTTACCTTACACAAAAATATTTACACTGCCACGAACATGTAATTGTCTTTTTTCCTATCTTGTAACAATGCCTAATACCGCACCGGTTATTAATTCATTTGAGGACAATTTAATAAGATCCTTTGGACTTCCGACTACTACAGCACCATAGTATTTTATGCCGTTTTCTTTTAAGTAATCGACTGTCCTTTTGAGATTTTTTGAATGATGACTTGGAATGTCACTCAACCGTTCAAGTTCTTTTATAAATTTCTCCTCGCCGTTAGGGTTTTCTAGGTAGGGATTTCCTACCAATCTTTCCGAGAGAAAACTATTTTTCTCGTAATCTTTCTCTGAAAAAACGGAAACGGCCCCCCACATTAATTTTAGGTTTCCAGGAATTTCACCTTTTATTTCGTCAAGTGTTAGAGGTTTTTTGAATGATACAGCCATTTCAACGAGGTTATCGTTTGGCATCTTTTCTAGGGCCTCGAATTCTCTGATGATTATATCGTATTTTGCTGCAGGATGGTAAAATATCAACTTTGGCACAGCATAGGGAACTAAGTATGTTTTGGCCCCCTCAGGAATAACCGTAGATAATTCAAAAGAATTATTTCCCTTTGTTTGTTCTCCTCCCCAGATATCAAAGTCTACGGTTATAATTCCGGCAGGATACGGTTTGTTTACTATCAACCTCAGCAAATAATATTTTTTTTGGCGACCAAATAGTCGAACGTTGTAGCTTTCTCCGCGTATTGCATAAGTGTTGGGCTGGCTAAATTTGACAAGATCCGGATAAAAACTATCTATGCGGTTTTCCTGGTTCTGTAGCATGGTTTCTGGAATTACAAAAAGCAATGCGAAAATGCCTAACGTAATCGCAATGGAAACCAATGCTGTGCGCAGGATGCTTTTAAGACGGGCTTTGCGCAAAAAAGCCTTTTCGTTAAAATCTACATTATGCAACATCAGCTTTTAGCCTCCTCTTCAAGATATTCCTTTATCTTTTTTCTCAGCCTCCAAAGCATTGACTTAACCGAGTCGGTATTGGTGTTTAGCAAAATTGCAATATCTGAGTTCGTCATCTCTAAATTATATTTCAGGTAAAAAAGCTTTTTTTCGGATGGAGTAAGTTTATTGACCACATCTTTTATCGCTTCTTTGTCTTCGATATTGCAAATCGGTGAGAAATTTTGTAAATCATCGAAGGAAGAAACGGCGATTTCCTTTTTATTCCTTCGCATAAAATCGATGAATTTATTTTTTGCCGTTGCGAGGACATAGTATTTTAGTTTTCCTTCCTGGATTCCGTCCAAATGCAGATATGTGGAAAGCAAGGTTTCTTGGGCTATATCTTCCGCGTCGGCTTTCGATATACCTAAGCTAAGCAAATAATGAAATACAAGTTTGAACAAATCCTGCCACATCAATCCCTCCTCCTTGTTAGTGGCTTCATTAAATATTACGTGAAAGAAGGAAGAAAGTAAACAAAGACTTATAACTTCATTTAAGTAATTTTATCGTATAAAACGATAGTATTGAGAAGTAAAAATGGATATTCTGGATATTCTCATAAGAGTATTTAAAATCCGTTAAAATCCAAGCAGGAATTAATGACAATATCGGTGAATTACGATATAAAAAGTGGCTAATAAAAGGGACTCTAAATCTTAACAACGGCCAGATGTAATAATACCCTTGACTTCTGCACTTAATTCATCTAAAATGACAATAGTTCAACTCACTAGAATTTATTTCCTTTCGATGCTTTGTTCTAAGTCGTTGCCCTGAAAAATTTACATTTTGCGGTGACATTATCTTCGCAAGGCAAGACAAATCCAGATTGAAAGGAGGGAATACTCCCGGTTTGGGAAATAATTGCCCAAGGTGGGAGATAAGATGAAGCTTGCAGAAGCATTATTAGAACGAAAAAGGATAAAGGAAGAAATTGCAGCTTTACGTGCACGTGCGTGTTACGATGCAAGAGTGCAAGAAGGCGATGCACCTGCAGAAAATCCGGAACAGTTGATGGAAAAAATACTGGTGCTTGTAGAAAAATTGCAGAAAATAACTACTGCCATTAACAAAACAAATATAGCCGTAAGGCTGCCTGATGGAAGAACGCTGATGGAAGCAATTGTAGAACGTGACATGCTTAAACTATTGCATGAGACGGCTAGAGAAGTAGCTGATGCGGCAGTTGGCGCACGTGAATGGAGAACAACAAAGTCGGAAATAAAATTTATACCGACTATAGACGTTGCAGTATGGCGCAGTCGTGCTGATGAATATGCCAAAAGATACCGCGAATTAGATGCTTCTATCCAGTTAGCTAACTGGGCTAACGAACTGGTGGAAGAATTATAATGTTTTTTTTGGCGTAGCCGGAAGAATCGTTGAGAGCGTCCCCTTAGGTCGAAGGGGAAATCGACCGCCTTTTAAGATAGCTTTGAGATTGCAGGGCTACTAATGCGGTAAAGGTGTAAAGTTCACAGGGTACATGTGTACCGATAAGGTGTAAAGTGTACTACCTGGCGCTGACGACCTTTCGGTGAGGGCGGGAAAGAGGGAGATTGTGTGAAATTTTCTTTTAGAATATCCTTACCCTGTATCCGTTATGGGTTATATTCAAGAAATTTTTAAATTGGAGATAGTATGGAAATGAATTAGGAAGCATCTTCTTACTTCAATAATAGGGCAGTTCCGTTATTGTTCCATACAGTTCATTGAGCTTCTTTATACGCTGCCTCGCTTTATATATAATGTTTTAATCATTCATAGCGCTGCTTGATTATATTTTTAGTTAATTTGAGAGTTATCTTAAATTTTGTATCTGATCGAAATAACGTAACTGGAAAACACGATTATACTTCCCTTGACATATCTTTTTTTTCCATGTTAAAATAACTTCAACGAGATCAGGCGAAAGGCCGGGCGCCTTTGTCGGCGCAGCAAGTCCAATGGACTTGCGGGACTCACATCCCGCAAGTCTTTTTAATATTGTATATATTGTATTATGAAACTGCAGGAGGTTATAGTATTGTCTTATAATTTTATTAAAAAAAGCACCGACTATTTGGTATTGAAGTTGTTAAAGATAAATTCTTCCGGCGGGAAAATATTTAATCCGGAAGAAAGGAAAAAAATAGCCTATTTAGAAAGCTGGGTCAGTATAATAGGAAATATTTTTCTTGCGGTGATAAAACTTGTTTTAGGCTTTATCATGAACAGCATCTCGCTTATTGCTGACGGCGTCCATACTGCATCTGACGTGTTTACTTCCGCAGTAGTGCTTTTGGGTTTTAAATTTTCCGCTGCGCCGCCGGATGAAAAACATCCCTTTGGACACGGCAGGGTTGAGTTTCTGGCATCGCTTCTCATAGCAGTAATGCTGATTTTTGTGGGCTTTGAATTCGGCAAATCTTCTTACGAAAGATTCTTGACCAATGAAAAAGTTACTGGGAACATCTTGGTTGCAATTTTTATGCTGGCCTCAGCAGTTATAAAGGAATGGATGAGCAGGTTTTCCATAGAATTAGGCAATAAGATATCGGCAGGGGCTTTGATTGCAGATGCATGGCACCACAGGACCGACGCCATCGCTTCGGTATTGGTGGCTGTGGCGATAATCTTTTCCAAATACGGGTACTATAGGGTAGATGCGGTATTTGGCTTTTTGGTTTCGGCGCTGATTGTATATACGGGAGGCACTATGGCTTATGATTCTTGTTCTAAACTAATCGGAGAGATAGGGGAAGAAGAGTTGGTGAAGAAGGTCAAAGAGGCTGCTCTTTCATTTCCAGGAGTAATAGATGTGCACAAGGTGTTCATCCATGATTACGGGGCGTACAAGGAAATTTCCCTTCACGTAGTGATGGACGGCACACTTAACTTTTATGAAGCCCATGAGCTTTCGGAAAAGATCGAAAGGTTGATTGAGGAGAGAATCCACTGCAGGGCGACTGTGCACGGAGAACCTGCCAGGACGGTGTAATGAAGAAAAGCCTCTATTGCGATATTTTAAAATCCCTGATAAAATAGAATCAGCAAGCGATGGCTTGCCCGGGTCGCGGCTACCCCGGTTAAAAAAACAAGGAGGTTTTTTTATGCCCAAAAAAATGAGCGATGTTGCCCAGATCTCATTGATTGCCTGCCTCTACGTTGTTCTCACCATCATTTCATCATCCTTTTCCTACCTTCCCTCCCAGTTCAGGTTGGGTGAGATAATAAAGCCCATCTCCACCTTCGACAGAAAGTTTGCCGTATCCATGATGGTGGGTAATTTCCTTTCTAATTTGTTCAGCCCTTATGCAGGTCCCATGGAGCTTTTGTTCATGCCCATTAGCAATTTAGTTGGCTGCACATTGGGCTACTACGTGGGAAGGTATACCCGGAGGATCTTCGGTGCTGTTTTCATAGCTCTCTGGATTTCCGCTTCGGTGGCCGTAACGTTAAAGGTTTCAGCGGGATTCCCGCTTTTTCATACCTTTTTGAGCGTCTCGGCAGCAGAAATTGTGCTGTTGGTTTCGGGCTGTGTTGTTATGGAGCAGGTATTGAAGAGAGGAGGAATTATTAATGGATAAGTACGGGAAAAGAAGGTTCGACATTTACGGCTATGAAAAGATCGATACCGAGGTTTTGGAAGCGATAAAGTACGAGTATCCCGGGAGGGACACGGTTATCGAATACATTACGGAGGAATTTTCTTCCGTCTGCCCGTGGACGGGCCTTCCGGACAATGCCAGGCTCACAATACGCTATATTCCTAACGAAAAGTTGGTGGAGTTGAAATCACTGAAATATTACCTTACTTCCTATAGAAATATAGGTATACTCCAGGAACACGCGGTAAACAGGATATTAGATGATCTCGTAAAGCTCCTCGAGCCTAAGTACATGGAGGTTATAGGAGAGTTTCTGGCAAGGGGCGGCATATCAACCAGGGTTGTGGCAAAATACGGCACTATACCGAAATAAATGCAATAATAATCTCAATATCAAAGGGTGCAACGCTTTGTTGCACCCTATTTTAAGTTTCTGTTGTGAGATTTTTTTCTTTAGCAGCGGTAAGGCCTAAGATCCTGTGGTAGCCGTAGTAAATGATGCCGCTTATGATCATTCCGTTTAAGGCCGGCACGAAGAATTTGCTCTTCCACGCTATAAATCCGCCTATCAGTGCGGAAATTACACCAGGCCAGTAGACTCCTTTCTTGCGCACGAAATTTCGCTTGGAGACAAAGAAGTATTCGGTTATGATTACGCTGCTTATGGGAGCCACCCATGAAGCGAGGATGGACACGAAATTCAAAAAGTAGCTTACTATGCCGGATATCGCAAGTATGGTGCCCAAGATGGCGGATATGAGTGTAAGATAAAACCTGCTTTTTCCGAAAACCTTGTTTAATGCAAGCCCGGAGCTGTAAGCGGCGGTTATGCACGTAGTCCACTGGAGCAAAAAGACGAATACCAGCGCCATAGCCGGCATCCCTAGTTTTATCATAACCTCCACTATGTTCCACGGTTCCTTTACGCCCAGGCTTGTAGCGGAAAGGGCCATTATCATCCCTGCGGTGGTGAGGATCGTCGTTGCTGGGAAAAGTCCGATTATTCCCGAATAGGCTACATTGCTCCACCTGTTCTTTATCCACCTCGTATAGTCAGCGACGAAAGAACATCCTACCGCAATCATTCCTATCTGCATGTTGATGCCCCAAAATAGACCCATATTTTGCGTCGGGTTATATGCCAAAAGACCGCCTATTCCCGATTGGAGGATGGCTTTTCCGACACCGAATACGATGATGTAGAGCATTATGGGAAGGCTAACCCAGTTAAGCCACGCCATTGAAAGAATCCCGTACATTGCTGGGATGGCAAAGACGATGCCAAATATGACCGTAAGAATGTTAAAGACCGCCTTGCTCATTGGTATTACCGCGGCGAGGGCCTGAGTTGCTATTTCCACTTCTATTCCGTACCACGCTATACATGGGATTGCGGTTACTATGAAGGAAGTGGCGATGTTGCTACCCTTTTCGCCAAAGGCACATTCGCCTATGAGGTAAGTATTGATGCCTTGCTCTGCACCTATTTTGCCGAGTGGGATGTAGAAGAAAAGAAGCAAAGCGAGAAGTCCGAGCAGCATTGCCCAGATGGCTTGTGAAAGGTTGAGTCCGTAAATCAGCCCGCCGCCTGCCATGCTGCACGCTAAAACAGCGCACATCCCGATATATACGCTGGCAGCGTAGAACCAGTGTTTTTTCATTGATTCGGGTATGGGCTTTTGAGTGTACTCTTCTTCGACATTGATTTGGGATTTTTGATATTCCACTCGAATTCAACCTCCTTTTTGTAATTTAAAGATATTTAAGAAAGTTATTTAAAGAATTTAAAAAGTAGTCATTTAAGCACCTCCTTTATATAATTAAAGCTGTGAATTATTAAAATAATCTAAGATATGAAGTTTAAAATTAAACAAATTTACACTATTCCCTCCTAGTTGGCCCAAAAAAACATTGACACTTCAAGATAAAAATGTGTTAAACTATTATCTCAAATAGACAAGAAAGGTAGGAAGGTAGCATGGAGGGGGTAACTGTAAGGGAAGCTTATAATGTGCTGAAGGATGAAGGAATATATTGGATGGCCGGTCAGAGAGGTGAAAACAGGCTGATAGAGTCGGTTAGCGTCCTTGAAATACCTGACTGTTATGAATGGCTATGCGGCGGCGAAATGATACTTACGACGTTTTACACTTGCAGGAACGATGAAGAGAGGCTTAAGCTGTTGGAGGGATTAGAAAGGGGTGGTGCTGCATGTATAATGCTCCATCCGGGGAGCGGGAAGTTGTCAATTAATTTAGAATTACTTATGAGGTTTGCGGACGAAATAAATTTTCCATTATTCATAATAGACAGAAAAGTACCTTATTCGATAATTATAAAAAAAGTATATGAATTACTGCTCAGCAAAAAAGAGCAAGAGCTTAAGAGAGCTCAGGAAATTAATGATACGATGAACAATATTCTGCTAAGTAATGGGGGAGCTTCTGAGATAATTGAAAAGCTTTCTTCGATAACAAATAAGACCGTATTATTCTTAGACGAAGACTTTGTCCTTATAGAGGCTGTTTTTAGAAACAGCGATAAAAGCTCGTTAGAAAAGAAGATCGATAAAATATTGGATTGGGCGAAAAATTTAGTCGAAAATATGCCAGAAAGTGGGAATTTGAAGTTTAAAGTGGCATCGTATGATGAAGATCATGATGTGGCATTAGTTCCTGTGGAATCGGGGGGCGAAAATCACTATCTTTTAATTATAAAGAGGGGAAAATTGAGTGAGTATGAAAGAAAGCTGTTTGAAGTTGCGCTTCCTGGGACGATAATGGCGTTAAAAATGGATATAATGAAAAATAGGGCAATTTTAGAAACAGAGCAGCGATTGAAATCAGATTTTTTTGATGACGTGATAAACGGGAGATATATTTCAGGAGAACTAATGAATAAAAGGGCAAAGACCTTAGGTTTGAACCTATTCGATAAGAATTTCGTAATCATAGTCGATATAGATGATTTCGAAAAGTACTATCGAGAGAATTATGAAAAAGGCGAAGAGCACATACAGAAAGTGAAAATGGATTTAAAAAAGGCAGTTCAGGAAGCTAGTAGAAATTCAAAGGTAAAAAATAAGATAGTCCTTTTCGTGCAACAAAGCGATGCCTGCGTTTTAGTTGCGGGTTTCACCCAAAGAGAATATTTGACGGATAGGCATAAAAGAGAACTCGGCGATTTTTTCCGAAAAATATTTGAAGGTTTTTCATCAAAATATCCGACCATCTCGCTCACGATTGGGATTAGCTCCCTTATAGAAAATCTAACTGAACTAAAAAGGGCTTATGCGGAAGCACTTTTCGCAAAAGATGTAGGAGCAAAACTCTTTGGGAAAGGGAAGATACACTACTACGATGACCTTGGAATTTACAAGTTTATAACGATTCCTGAAAGAAAAGAAGATGTGTTCAAAGACAAATGTTTACAAAAACTTTATGATTATGATGAAAGCAAAAATGCAAGCTTAATTTCCACGTTAGAGGCTTTTTTAGATAGCAATTGCAGTGTAAAAGAGACAGCAAAAAGACTATTTGCCCATCCGAATACGGTAAAGTACCGCCTGAAAAAGATTAAGGAGATAATGGGGGAAAACGTATTGGAAGACCCTCAGATGAGGCTTTATTATCACCTTTTGGTTAAAGTCATGAAGATGCTTCCATAATAGGCTTTGTTTGTAGGAGACAATATGTCTCCTTTTTTTTGTTGTACAGAAATATTGAATTTTATTCGACCCTCCTATATATTCCTAGACAAAAAAATTATTGAAAGAGATTTTGCAGGCCTAGGGCCAGGGACGCTTTTTTGGTACCTGCTGGGGTTGTCGTAGTCGGTTTTATGTTGTTCATAATGGGTGCAGTGATGGGCGTTGGCAGGGGAACCTACGACATAGTTGCGTTGATGCAGCAACTCGGATTTGGCTGGTGGGGCTTCTTGATATTGTGGTTGGCTCAATGGACTTCGCAATTGGTTAATGATTATTCTATGGGGCTTGCCCTCTGCAACATGCTGAACATGAAGACTAACAGGCACAGAAAGTATTTAACGGCTATAGGAACAGTCGTTGCATTGGTGGTTGCTCTGATGGGAATATTAAATAAATTTCAGGACTTCCTGTACCTCACAGCCCTTTCTTATCCCGCAATAGGCTCGATTCTGCTGGCGGATTACGTTTTCATACACGACAAAACTTGGGAAGATAGGAAGGGATGGAATTGGGTTGCCACCATCGCCATGATAGTCGGGATAGCCGTTGGCTATTATACTCAGTATGTCAGGCCATGGGGTATACCCGCTGTGCAAAGCTATTTGGTAAGTGGGATTTTGTACTATGTTCTTATGTATCTAAAGACATGTGTAATGCCTGATCAATTCACTCCTCTAAAGTGGAGAAAGGCGAAAAAAATTGAAGGAATAAGGGGGTTATAGTGTTGAGTTATAGAATTGCCATAGACATTGGCGGCACTTTTACCGATTATGTCGCGATGGATGAGGAGACAGGGGAGATTACCGTTACGAAGGCGTCTAGCACGCCGAAAAATTTTGCGGACGGAGTTATGGAGGCCATAGAAAAAGGTGGCATCCTCCTAGAAGATGCAAGATACATAGTGCATGGCAGCACGATAGTGATAAATGCTTTGACGGAAAGAAAAGGGGCAAAAACTGCTCTAATTACGACTAAGGGATTTAGGGATGTGTTAGAAATCGGGAGGGCAAACCGGACTGACCTTTACAACTACTATTACACCAAACCCAGGCCCTTCGTGCCTCGCATGTATAGATTTAGTGAGCATTTCTTCTGAAGTGACGAAGGAATGGAGGGAATACGAAAGAACTAATACCACCGTATTTAATGCTTATGTAAAGCCGGTGACTTCCAAGTATTTGGACAGCTTAAAGGGAAGAATGAAGGAAAAGGGATTGAAAATTGAGCCGTATGCAATGCAATCCAATGGCGGTTCTGCGACATTTGAGATGGTAAAGGTAAATCCCATAAATATTATAGAATCCGGCCCTGTAGGCGGAGTTATAGGTGCAAACGAACTTGGGAAGATAATTGGCGAAAAGAACATAATCACCTTCGATATCGGTGGGACAACTGCAAAGACATCGCTGGTATACGACAATGAAGTTAGGATTACAACAGATTACAGGCTTGAACAAACCCCTATTTACCCCGGTTATCCTATAAAAGCACCGATTGTCGACATTATAGAAATCGGAGCTGGCGGAGGAAGTATAGCCTGGATTGATTCTGTGGGGAATCTTAAAGTTGGCCCGCAGAGTGCGGGTGCTGATCCGGGGCCAGCCTGCTATGGAAAGGGCAATATGGAACCTACACTTACCGATGCAAATATGATAGCGGGGAGAATAGATCCCGAAAGATTTCTTGGAGGAAAATTCAGGATAGATATAAGAAAATCTTATGAAGCGGTTAAAAAGATAGCAGATTATTATAAAATTTCGGTGGAAGAAGCTGCGAGGGGGATCATAAGAATCGCGAACAACAACATGATGAACGCGTTAAAACTGGTATCTGTCAGAAGGGGTTATGATCCAAGAGAGTTCGTGATGGTGGCAATGGGCGGCAACGGAGCGATTCATGGTCCTGCTTTAGGAAAGGAGCTTAAAGTAAAAAAGATAGTGATACCTAGGTACCCGGCGGTGTTTTCTGCCTGGGGAATGTTGATGACTGATCTAAGGCAAGACTTCATACAGACGAAGATCATCAGGGCAGATGAGGGTAATATCAGTTTTATGAACGAAATATACGAAGATATGGTAAGTAAAGCTTATGAACTCTACACGAACCATGGAGTAAAACAAGAAGACGTATACATCGTAAAATCGGCGGATATAAGATATGTGGGGCAGGAGCATACCGTGAGAACTCCGGTAGTGCCGTTCATTTCTGGTAGCAAGGATCTAGAGATAATAAGAGAGAATTTCGAAAACCTCCATGAACAGTATTATGCATTCAGGCTGCCGAATGCGCCAATTGAATTTGTAAACTTTCACGTCACAGCATTCGGAAGTGTAAAAAAGGCTGAAATTAAGCCCTACGAAGTAAAGGGAAAGCCGGACGATGCTCTAAGGTGCAAGAAAGTGGTGGACTACGACGAATACGGAAAGATAGAGGTTGCCGTATATTTGAGGGAAAAGTTGGGGACCGGCAGTGAAATAAAAGGTCCCGCCATCATAGAGGAAGAGACTACCGTGACGGTTCTTTACCCAGAGCAGAGGTTATTTGTAGACGACTACGGCAACCTTGTTATAGAGGGGGTATAGAAAATGGGCAATGTAGATAGATTCACTTTGGAGAATATAGGAGATGGACTCATCGCTGCTGCAGAAGAGATGTTTATAAGCTGGGGCAGGACGAGTCAGAGCCCCATCATTTACGAAGTATTAGACTATGCGGCAGGACTTACAGATGCAAATGGAGACCTAATTGCTCAAGCGAACGGTGTAACCGGCTTTCTCGGAACAATTACCTATTCTGTAAAGTCAGTCATTGAAAAGTTTGGATACGACGGCTTGAAACCCGGCGATATTATACTCACTAATGATCCCTATAACGGGAGCGGTACCCACCTTTGCGATGTATCTGCTGTAATGCCCATTTTCTACAAAGGTGAAATAATAGCTTTTGCGGCAAATAAAGGTCACTGGAATGAAATTGGAGGAAAATCTTTGGGGAGCTGGTCCACCAATTCAACGGAAATATATCAGGAAGGGTTGCAATTTCCTATCATAAAAGTGTATGAAGAAGGGAAATTGAATGAAGCAATAAAGGATATGATTGAAGCGAACGTCAGAACTCCGGAGATGACTCTGGGAGATCTTTATGCTCAGACTGCATCATTGAGAGTTGCGGAAAGAAGAGTTTTGGAGCTTGTGGAAAGGTACGGAAGGGATGCAGTTTTAGAGAGCATTCGGCTGATGATGGAAAACGGTGAAAAACTTGCAAAACAGGAGTTAAAGAAGCTCCCCCATGGTACCTTCGAAGCTGATGGGTACATTGATACAGAGTCAAACGGGATAGAAGATGTATATGTAAAGGCAAAAGTTACGATAACCGACGATAGTTTCATAATAGATTTGACCGGTTCAGGCAGCCAGGTACCCGCTCCGATAAACTGCACTAAGTATGGAGCATATTCCGCTGCAAGAGTCGTGTACAGGGCGATTGTCTGCCCGCATGCCGAAGCAAACGAAGGGTTTTATAAACCTCTGAAAGTCATTGTTCCTGATGGAACAGTCTTTTCGGCAGTAAGGCCGGCACCAGTATCCTGCAACTGGGAGGCTTTTTCGCATCTTACGGATCTTGTGGCGAAAGCATTAGCACCCCATGCACCAGATAGAATAACGGCGGGACATTTCCTGAGCATCATAGGCACTATTGTCGGAGGAATAGACGATAGGACGAAGGAACCCTTTGTGCTCTGTGAACCTCAGGCCGGCGGATGGGGAGCTGGGATAAATAAGGATGGGGAAAACGGACTTGTGGCGATAGACGATGGGGAGACATACAACATGCCGGTTGAAGTTGCGGAGACTCGCTACCCAATATTGGTGGAACAATATAGTTTTAATTTGGCAAGTGGAGATGGAAAGTATAGGGGAGGATTTGGCTTAATAAGAGATTACAGAATTTTGAATTCTAATGCGGAGCTAACCACAATTGCCAGCAGATACAGGTATCTGCCGTGGGGGGTAAACGGCGGAAGCCCAGGTTCTAACAACAAGGTTCAAGTTTTTACTAACGGCGATATAGTAGAGCGGGCCACATTTTCTAACTTTCCGCTTAAGAAAAATGATTTAGTTAGATTTATATCGGGTGGAGGAGGCGGTTACGGAAATCCTATAGAAAGAGATCCAATGATGGTTCTAGAGGATGTTAAAAATGAATACATAACGCCAGAAAAGGCCTTAAAGGTATATGGCGTAGTCATAGAAGAAAAAGAAGGCGCGCTGTCTGTGAATATGGATGAAACGCAAAAATTGAGGCAAAAGATGAAAGCTGTATAAGAACTGAGCAAAATGGGCTTCCGGTTTGTCCAGTCAGGATAAAGGAAGCCCGTTTTTTTGGCTTTAACGAACATTGAATAAAGCTCAACTTTTTTGTATTTTCACCTTAAAGCTGAAAAGTGAAAGGAGTGGTATTATGCCCAAAATCCTATGGATAAATCCCGTGGGTACCGACATTTTCGACAAGCCCATAGAGGAAATGCTGAATGAGATAAAAAGACCAGAGACCGAAGTAAAGGTAGTTTCTCTGCAGAAAGGCCCAAGACACCTGGAGTACAGGTACTATGAAGCGTTAGTAATCCCAGATACGCTACATCTTATTAAAAAAGCGGAAAACGAAGGATACGATGCGGCGATAATCGGATGCTTTTACGATCCGGGGCTTCATGATGCGAGGGAGATAACTGAAAAGATGGTGGTCACGGCGCCTGCTGAAGCGTGCATGCACATAGCTGCGACGTTAGGGCACAAGTTTTCCATTATAGTAGGTAGGGAAAAGTGGATACCTCAAATGATGGACAATGTGATTCTAAACGGCTTAAAGGACAAACTTGCATCCTTCAAATCCCTCGGCCTTGGGGTTTACGATTTTCACGCCGATGAAAAGGTAACAGTTGAAAGGCTAAAAAATGCTGCTAAGGAAGCGGTGGAAAAAGATGGGGCAGAAGCTATCATCCTTGGCTGCACTATTCAATTTGGGTTTTACAAAGAACTTCAAGAGTACGTGAAAGTTCCGGTGATAGATGCAATAGTGGCTCCCTTTAAGTACGCAGAGTTTTTGGTAGAACTAAAGGAAAGGTTCGGCTGGGGCCACAGCAAGAGATTCGGCTTTGAAACCCCACCGCTTTTTGAAATAAAGGAATGGGGATTGGAAGAACAATACAATATTAAAGGATTATGGGAAAGATAGGAGGAAGGATTATGGCAAAAGATGTGAGAATAGGGTTCGATGTCGGAGGCACTTTTACCGATGGCGTCATGCTGAGGGGTAAGGAAGTTTTGGCAAAGGCAAAAGCCCTTACCACCGAAGATGTCACAACAGGGATTATAAATGCCCTTGATGCTCTTTTGAAGACTAAAAAAGCCGATGTATCGGAAATCGCCCTGGTGTCGCTTGGAACCACCCACACCACCAACGCGATAATAGAGAGGAGAAACTTGAACAAAGTAGGAATTTTTAGACTCGGTGCACCTGCCACCACTGCAATTCCTCCCCTTACCGGTTGGCCCGAAGATTTGAAAGAGGCTATCGGAGGGACGGATAATATTTTTATAGTCCGCGGCGGTAAGGAGTACGACGGCAGGGACATCGTTCCGCTGGACGAAGAGGCTATAAGGAAGGCCTGCGGCAAGATCGCCGGCAAAGTAGATTCTATTGCTATTACCGGAGTCTTTTCGCCGATGATCCCCGATCAGGAGGAAAGGGCTGCTGAAATAATCCGGGAAGAATTAGGGGATATACCTATAACCCTTTCGAACCACATCGCTTCCATATCCCTTTTAGAAAGGGAAAATTCCACGATTTTGAACGCCTCGGTTATTACCGTCATGAGGAAGGCTGTGGATGCCCTCAAAAAAGCCGTGAGGGAGCGCGGCATAGATGCACCGCTTTTCATAGTTCAGAACGACGGCACCGTAATGTCGGCAGATTACGCCGTTAACTATCCTATATTTACGGTAGCTTCGGGACCGGCGGCCAGCGTAAGGGGTGCGGTTTACCTTTCGGGCATAGATAGCGGCGTGGTGGTAGATATAGGCGGGACTTCCACCGATGTGGCATTTATAGTGAACGGGTTCCCGAGGGAATCTTCAATTACTGTGACGATAGGTGGGGTGAAGACGAATATAAGATGCCCTGACTTAATGTCTATAGCTTTAGGCGGCGGAACGATTGTAAAGACTAAGGGCAATGAAGTTATAGGCTATGGCCCCGAAAGCGTAGGTTACAATCTGGTTAGGCTCGGCAAATCCTTCGGCGGTCCTATGATCACCACCCATGACATCGCAGTGGCAAAAGGGATATTGGATAAGAAACTTGACATTTTCGAGACGGATTTCGCACCGTGCATTGATAAGGTTAAAGCATTGGACAAAGGTCTGGTGGAGGCCGCTTACAACATAATAAAGAGCAGGTTGGAAGTTGCCATAGACCAGATGAAGACGGTGGCAGGAAACGTTAAGGCCATATTCGTCGGCGGCGGCGCTACTGTGGTGCCGAAGGAGAATCTGGAGGGGGTGTCTGAGGTAATATTGCCGCCTCACTTTGAAGTGTGCGGCGCTATAGGTACGACTATCGCTGAAATAGGGGCCTATGCAGAAGGCGTAGCGGACCTTGAAATCGAAGACAGGGACGAAGCTATAAGCAAGGTTGTAGAAAAGGCAAAGGATGAGGCCGAAAAGGCGGGAGCCATTCGCAGCACCGTGGAAATACTCGATATCGAAGAGATCCCCTTCGCTTACATGCCGGGCAAACGCGAAAAAATCCGCGTAAGGGTCAAGGGAAAAATTTTCGAGTAAAGGGGGCATAAAAAATGTCGAATAAGGTCTTCGAAACGCTGGAAAAATGGGGCGTGAAAAATTACAAAGTAATAGACAAACAAGCTATAAAGGAGATAACGCTGGGGGCCTCCATCCTGGCTACGGGTGGTGGCGGTGATCCGGAGATAGGACTGCTCTGGGCGTATAAGGTATTAGACGAAGGGAAAACCATAGTTATGGTAGATCCCATGGATATACCCGACGATATCCTGGTGGCGAGCCCCGCCTGTCTCGGAGCGCCGGTGGTGCTCACCGAAAAACCGCCATCAGCCGATGTGCTCAATAATGCCATAAGGAAGCTGGAGCAGTACTGGGGCAAAAAGCTACAGGCGACCATTCCCATAGAGTGCGGCGGTGTAAATTCCACCGTGGCGTACGCTGCGGCTGGGGAATTCGAAGTGCCTGTAATAGACGTGGACGGGATGAACCGGGCTTTCCCCGAGCTTCAGATGACCTCCTGGGTGACCAATGGGGTAAATGCTTCGCCTACTGTTTCCTGCGATGACCGCGGCAACGTCACGGTAATCGATACCGGCGACGACAACAAGATGGCGGAAAACATCGCCCGGCGGGTTGCCATGGCCTATGGCGGAATTTCCTGGATTGCAACTTACCCCATGACGGGCAAGCAGGTAAAAGAGGCTTCCATTTTGAATTCCCAGAGCATAGCATGGGAGCTGGGCAAAGCCGTATACAGGGCAAGGGAAAAGCACCTAGATCCGGTAGAAGAGATGTTGAAAAGCTTGAAGGCCACCCGAAACGTGACGGGCGTTAGGGTCTTCAAAGGGAAGATAGTGGACATTTCAAGAGAATTCGGCGGTGAGGCGACTAAAGGGTTCAGCCTCGGAAGGATCAAGATGGAAGGCCTTGACGACTACAAGGGAAGCGTTGCGGAAATCGACTTCCAAAACGAGTGGCTAGTGTTGAGGATAGACGGCAGGATAAGATGTCTTCCGCCGGATTTGATCGCAATTGTGGATTCCGAGACAGGAGAGCCTATCCGCACGGATATAATGAAGTACGGATACAGGGGTTCGATAATATTGATTCCGGCTCATGAGAGGATGAGAACACCAAAAGGTATCGAACTCTTTGGGCCAAGGTATTTCGGATACGACATTGATTACGTGCCGGTGGAAGAACTGAACAAGGAGGTGTGGCAAGATGGCGTGTAATTTTACCGATACGGAAAAAGCCGTGATAAAATTCTTGAAGGAAAACCCCTACAGCGAAAAGAAAGCAATAATTGAAGCGCTTGGAGATTTGCCGGGGTTGGAGGAAGCGCTGGAGAAGCTTTCGCAGGATATGATATTGATTGAGCTTACAGGGCCTACGGATTCTAGCTTAGAATCGAGGGTTCCAAAAAAGATATACATGGTAAATCCGGAAAAAGAAAGCGAACTAGAGGGGATCTAAATGAATTTTGCAAAGAGATTAGAAAGATTGGTTGAACTTTTAAATGAAAAAAATCTGGATGCGGCTATTTTGGGAGATAGGGCCAATGTCAGGTACTTTACGGGGATGCGATTCAATGCCGCATCCTTTTCTATCCTTTTTGTCTCAAAAAAAGGAGACGTAGTCCTCCTGACGGCTATCTTAGATTATAACAGGGTGAAAAAAACCTGTTTTATAAAGGATATAAGAAAATTTCCTGAAGATGATCCGAACTACCTTGCGCCTTTAAGGGAATTGCTGTCAGGCAGGGACGTAAAGACAGTAGGAGTGGAGTTTTCGTCGGTGAGCGTCGAACGGGAGAATCTGATAAAGGAAGTTACAAAGGCGGAGCTTTTGAACATAGAAAATGACCTTTTAAACATGAGAATGGTTAAGGATAAGGAAGAAATAGAGCTAATAAAAGCGGCGGCAAAGATAGCGGAAAAGGCCATGATAAAGGCTATGGAAAGCGTAAGAGAAGGAATGAAAGAATACGAGGTATCTGCTATTGCTCAGGACGTTATGATGAGGGAAGGTGCGGAAGGGCTTTCCTTCGAACCCTTTGTTATGTCGGGAGAAAACGCGTGGCTTCCCCAGAGGTTTTCCTCGGCAAAAGAGCTGAAAAAGGGAGAGCTTTCCCTTTTTGACATGGGGTGCATATTCGCAGGCTATTGCTCGGATATAACGAGGACGTTTTCTCTCGGCGGAATTTCCGATGAGCAAAAAAACCTTTTCGAAGTGGCATACGAGGCGCAAAAACGGGCCATAAAAACCGTAAGGCCAGGAGTTTTGGCTGAGGATGTGGACAAGGCGGCAAGGGATTACATTGCCGAAAAAGGATATGGAAAATACTTCCCGCACCTTACGGGTCACGGCCTAGGGCTCAGCATTCACGAAATGCCGATAGTAGATGTGGGAAGAAAGACTGTTTTACAGCCGGGGATGGTTATCACCGTAGAGCCCGGCGTTTATGTGGAGGGCATCGGGGCGGCCCGGGTGGAAGATATGGTTTTGGTTACGGAAGACGGCTGCGAACTCCTTACGAATGCGCCCCGAGAGTTAGTAAGGTAGGTGATTTTATGGGAGTATACGATATTTTGAAGAGCTGGGGGATAGAAAATTACAAGGTTATTGGCGAGGAGGATCTAAAAGAGATAACCCTTGGGGCTTCCATCCTGGCGACGGGCGGGGGAGGAGATCCCGAAATAGGGTTTCTTTGGGCTTTAAATGTGCTGAAAGAGGGAAAGGATATAATTTTGATTGACCCAAAGGACTTTCCCGATGATGCACTGGCAGTAATTGCCGGGTGCCTCGGCGCACCCGTCGTTCTCACGGAAAAACCGCCGAACGGAATGGAGGTTCTATGGTGCCTGGAGAGTTTGAAGAGGTATCTAGGGAAGGAAGTCCAGGCCATTATACCTCCGGAAGCGGGAGGGGTAAATACTCCCGTCCCGATGGCGGTGGCAGGTGCAGTTGGAATACCTGTTGTGGATGCCGACGGCATGGGCAGGGCCTTTCCGGAGCTCCAGATGACTTCTTTTTACACCCACGGCATCATGCCGTCCCCGACGGCGGCGGCGAACGAAAAAGGTGCTGTGACGGTGGCTGACACTACGAGTGCCATAATGGCGGAAAGGATTATAAGGAACGCTGCTATGGCTTATGGCGGAATATCCTGGATTGCAGGATATCCCATGACAGGTAAGCAGCTCAAAGAAGCGGCCATTTTCAATTCCATTTCTAAAAGCTGGGAGCTGGGCAAGGCCGTCTTTAGGTCGAGGAAGCTGCATGAGGACCCCATTGAAGAAATCGTTAAGATAGTAGGGGGATACAAGGTCTTCAAAGGAAAGATAGTGGATATTTCGAGGGAGTTCGGCGCGGAAAAGACAAAGGGCTTTTCCATGGGGAGGTTGACCTTAGAAGGGCTTGATGACTACAAGGGTGAAAGGGCTTTCGTGGATTTTCAAAACGAATGGTTGAGGCTCGAGATAAGCGGTAAGACCGTGTGTCTCCCGCCGGATTTGATACTCATCCTCGATTCGGAAACCGGAGAGCCCATAAGGACTGATATTGTAAAATATGGCTATCGGGGAACCATAGTGGTGGTGCCTGCGGATGAGAAGATGAGGACTGAAATGGGAATCAGGACCTTCGGGCCAAAATATTTCGGCTATGACGAAGATTACGTTCCAGTGGAAAAACTTGTGGGATAATTCGACAGGGCAAAGCTTCAAGCTTTGCCCTTTTAGCTTATCTTTCCAGTCAATACCACCGCATCGCTGCCCGAAGAGGTTCAAACCGGGCAGCAGTTGCGGTGGCCCACAGCATCCTGACTATAGTTTACCATATTCTCAAGCGAAAGCAACCTTATATTGAACTGGGCCCCAATTATTACGAAGAGAAAAGGCGCAACATGGTTATACGGCAGTCTTTGAAAAAGCTTGAATCTTTAGGTTTGAAGGTCACGGTCGAAACGGTAGCATCTTAGATTTTTAGGTTTTTGTCATTACGTCGATATAGATTTTTTTATCCCATATTTTTCCAGTTGGATATGGGCTTAGTTTTTTATTGCCTTTTTTCGGAACATTATTTTCAGGATAGGTAGGCTAAAAACGGTCGGTAGTTATCGGAGTGCTCGATGTGCTGGTGACGAGTTTCAATCCCTCATAGGTAGGCTAAAAACAGTGAAGGACATATACAAGGATGCGCAGGACGGCTGTAGTTTCAATCCCTCATAGGTAGGCTAAAAACTGGACAGGGTCAACCTGGACCCGGCAAGCATCCTGCGTTTCAATCCCTCATAGGTAGGCTAAAAACAATATGCGGAGGTGGTTTAAGATGTGCAGATTAGCCTGTTTCAATCCCTCATAGGTAGGCTAAAAACACTGACCGATATGGGCGTTCCTCTGAATGTAATAGAGTTTCAATCCCTTATAGGTAGGCTAAAAACGTAAAGAAAGTACTTATCGCTTTTGATATGGATTAGTTTCAATCCCTTATAGGTAGGCTAAAAACGAATATACCCCGGACTATGTGGACAAGGAGACCGGGTTTCAATCCCTTATAGGTAGGCTAAAAACTTGCCGGCATGGCTCCTCGGCCACGTCTGGTATGGGTTTCAATCCCTTATAGGTAGGCTAAAAACGTAAAAATTTTGACATGGAGGCGTTGCGAAAAATGCTGTTTCAATCCCTTATAGACCCCCATGCCGCAACAAATGCGGCACCAGCAGAAGATGAAAATGCCCTTATGATATAATCAGTACGCGGCTGGTGAAGGCAGGTCGCTACTACCTTGGTGCCTCGAGCCCGACAAGTAGACAGACCACAACGACCAGGTGCACCATAGATTGTTGCTCCCTTTTAGGGAAGCACGCAGGATAGAATAACCCCTTATGGTTGTTGCACCAGCCCTTCAAAACTAAAGCCGCTAAGGAGTTG
>NZ_FRCR01000019.1 GCF_900142995.1 Caldanaerovirga acetigignens
AATACCACCGCATCGCTGCCCGAAGAGGTTCAAACCGGGCAGCAGTTGCGGTGGCCCACAGCATCCTGACTATAGTTTACCATATTCTCAAGCGAAAGCAACCTTATATTGAACTGGGCCCCAATTATTACGAAGAGAAAAGGCGCAACATGGTTATACGGCAGTCTTTGAAAAAGCTTGAATCTTTAGGTTTGAAGGTCACGGTCGAAACGGTAGCATCTTAGATTTTTAGGTTTTTGTCATTACGTCGATATAGATTTTTTTATCCTATATTTTTCCAGTTGGATATGGGCTTAGTTTTTATTGCCTTTTTTCGGAACATTATTTTCAGGATAGCGATTTAGATATAGTTATTAAATTTAGAGAAGGAAAGATAAAAACCTTATTTGATTTGATAAGACTGCAACAGGAATTGGAAAGCATTTTGAAAATTAAGGTTGATATAAATACCTATGATTCGCTTTCGCCTTTAATAAAAAAAGAGATTGAAAAAGAAATGCGGGTGATAATTTGAAACTAAAAGTTAAACCCGAAGACTTTGTAGTAAAAGAACTTGCCGACATAAAGTACTCATCGGACGGGCCATACCGCATATACCTCCTCGAAAAAAGGCACTGGAACACTATGGACGCCCTAAAATTTATTTCCCGGGAAAACCAAGTGCCTCTTTCAAAAATAGGCTCGGGCGGCAGGAAGGACCGCCACGCTCTGACGAGCCAATATATATCGGTTCCGAAAAAGTACGAGCTCAAGTTCGAAAGGCCCAACGTAAAGCTCACCTTCCTGGGATTTGCCGACGACTTTGTATCCCCGGCGATACTCGAGGGCAATTACTTCGAGATAACGCTGAGGAAACTAAAACCTGAAGAGGAGGAAAAAATAAAAGAAAGGCTTTCCGAAGTGGAAAAGTTCGGCTACCCCAACTTCTTCGATGACCAGAGGTTCGGAAGCGTGGAAAACCCGCAGGAATTTCTGGCAGAGAGGATAATAAAAAAGCACTATAACGGTGCCTTGAAACTTTACTTCACAGTAATTCATCCGGAGGACTCCAAAAAAGAAAAGGAAAGGAAGCGAGAAATAGATAGGCTCTGGGGGAACTGGGAAGCGATCCTTCCCCTTTGCAGGACTTCTGTCGAGAAGGAAATAATTAGAATTCTCATGGAAAATTCAAGTAAAGCGAGCCTTTTGGCTGCCCTGAACGCCATCCCGAAAGAGGAACTTTCCATGTTCTTTTCCGCCTACCAGAGCTTCCTGTGGAATCTGACTTTAAAGAAACTTTTGCCAAACTATGTTTCCGAGCTCTTCGAAGTAAAAGGCAAGATAATGGACTATTCCTTTTACAGGACCCTTCCCGATGAGAGCTTAAAATTCCTCAAGAAAATGGAGATACCCACGGTCTCGTCCAGGATTCCGGAATGCCTGCCGGAGGTTAAAAGGGCCATCGAGGAAGTCCTAGCGGAAAGAGGAGTAAAGCCTTCGGACTTCAACCTGAAGAAGATAAGGAAGTCTTTCTTTAAGTCCTTCATGAGACCTGCCATAGTTTTCCCGGAAGGACTTTACGCCAGCCCCTTCGAAGAAGACGACCTTTACCCGGGCTACAAAAAGGTCACGCTGAAGTTCACGCTTCCCCCGGGCTCCTTTGCGACAATGCTAATAAAGTCTCTGGTGAGCTAATTTTGGAATTTATGGAAAATTGGGATGTTTTATGGTATCATAAAAGCAATGCTATGAGATGGTAGCGTCAAATGAGAATAGATTCCCCGATATAATTAAATCTATTTTTATAATGCTGGAAGGATTGAAGGATTTATATAATGTATCTGAAGAGATTTTACATTCTGGGATGATTTTAGATCGATATTACATAGGAGCAAGGTATACCGATGGTTTTCCCGAAGGAACCCCATCGGAGTACTTTGATAAAAAAAACGGCAAAGGAAGCGCTTGATGCTGCGGGAGAAATCATTCGGTTACGCTGTGGAATTAAAATAATTTCAGGGGGGACTTATAGTGAAGATAAAAAAAGCCGTGATACCCGCCGCCGGCCTCGGCACCCGCTTTTTGCCGGCTACCAAGGCCCAGCCCAAGGAGATGCTGCCCATAGTGGACAAACCTACCATCCAGTACATAGTGGAAGAGGCTGTTGCTTCCGGCATAGAAGAGATCCTTATAATAACCGGAAGGAACAAGAGGGCCATCGAGGACCACTTCGACAAGTCCGTGGAACTGGAGCTGGAGCTTAAGAAAAAGGGAAATGGGGAGCTTTTAAAGGTGGTTGAGGACATATCCAACATGGTGGACATCCACTACGTCCGCCAAAAGGAGCCGAAGGGCCTCGGACATGCCATCTACTGCGCCAGGACCTTCGTCGGCAGCGAGCCCTTTGCCGTGATGCTAGGGGATGACGTGATGTGCTCCGAAAAGCCGGTGCTGAAGCAGATGATGGAAATATACGAGAGGTACAACTGCACCATACTGGGGGTTCAGCAGGTGAGAGAGGACGATGTGAGCAAGTACGGCATAGTGGACGGTGCCTTTATCGAAGATAGAATATACAAGGTGAATGACCTGGTGGAAAAGCCGAAAAAAGAAAAGGCTCCGTCGCGTATGGCAATTCTGGGAAGGTACATAATAACCCCGCGGATTTTCGAAATTTTGGAATACACAAAGCCGGGGGCCGGAGGCGAGATCCAGCTCACCGATGCGTTAAAGGAACTTTTGAGCTACGAGGTCATATACGCCTACGAATTCGAAGGAAAGAGGTACGATGTAGGGGACAAATTAGGCTACCTCATAGCTACCGTTGAGTTTGCCATGAAAAGGGACGACCTGAAGGAAGACTTCAAAAACTACCTCATCGACCTTGTCAAAGAAGACCTTCCCGGCTACCGCGAAGCCGCGACCGTAGATGGCAGGAGTTAAATTTTTATGAAAAGAGGGTAGTTACCGTGCAGGAGTTTGGAAAAGATTTTGATGTAAGGGTTTATAAAATTGATGAAACGGAAAAGGAGTGGATTATAAATTTCATAACCGAAGAATTGAAAAAGATAGAAGGAATAAGATTTGCGATTCTTCACGGCTCGTTTTTGTCAGATCTTCCTTTTCACGACATAGATGTGGCGGTATTTTACGATGATAATTTATCCGAACATAAACAAGGCGAATTGGATATTAAATTGAGCGTAGAACTCACAAACAAATTATCCATGCCCATCGACCTTCATGGGTTGAATAGAAGTTCAATTACCTTTTGCTACGAGGTCGTTAAGGGAAGGTTGCTTTTTGCTAGGGACATTGAAGAATTCTGGGAATTCAGAGAAGATGTTGCTATGAAATATATGGATTTTAAAGTATTCATAGAAGAGGGTTTAAAGGATTTATTAGAAATTTATTAGAAGAAGGGAAATATTTATGGAAAAAGAATTAAACCTTTCAAAAATAGCAAAAAAAATTGCTTAAGGAATATGCAAAAAGACAAGATGAGGTCTTTCTAAATAATAAGGAAGCAGTAATGGCTTCCAGATATTATTTTATTGTAATGATCGAAGCAGCTACAAATATAGCAAATCATATTTGTGCAAGATTGTTAAATAAAGTTCCTTCAACATATTCAGAAACTTTTTTACTCTTGGGCGAAAGTGGGTTAATAAAAAAGGAGTTAGCTATCAATTTGGCTCAAATGGCAAAATTCAGAAATCTACTGGTTCATAGTTATGGGGTAATAGATGATAGGCGAATGCTTAAAATTATGAGAGAAGATTTAGTGGATGTCGAGAACTTTCTAAGAAGTCTCGGGGAATTGATAAAATTGTGAAAGGCCGCTTTTATGCGGCCTTTCCTCATTCCTTCAGGATGTTTGCAATCATCGAGGCTGTGAGGTTTTGAAACTCCGGCGTCTTCATAAGCCCCAGGACCATAGGAAGCCAGGCAGAGCTTAATACGGCTGTGCTTCCTATGCCGTCCTTTTTGCCTGCACTTCTCAAAATTTCCCTGGCCTTTTCCACCACCTGAGCCATGCTCTCCACCGCCGACTTTGTGACCTCCAGCGAGCCAGAGACGTTTTCAAGGGCAAGGGATATCCTGCCGCTTGCCACTGCCTCTCTCAAAGCCTTCTTAAACATCGGCGGAAATTTCTCCATGGTAATTTCGGCATCTTTCTCCTTTGAACTTTTTCTTTCCCCGTCGAATTCCCTTACCTCTTCGTTTTTTCCCATTTCTTCCATCGGCCTTCATCCCTCCTTTATTGCCTTCTTCATCTTTATGATATGCTAATTCACCTGCGGTTGCCCCATTGAATAATGTAGTAATAGACCTTACGAAAGGGGGACTTTAAGTGATTCCGGCGCTTTTTTTATACTGCTCTTTTCTTGTCGTGGCGTTAAAAGCTTTAAGCGAAAAAGGCAAAAAAAAGCGATACAAGATAGTCGGCTTTAAACAGGGTGTGGGAATACTGCAGTCCCGGAATATTCTCGAAACTTACGGAATAAAGATTAAAAAGGAACTGCCGCTTGTAGATGCCTGCCTCTGTGAGGTGGAGCCGCATAATGCCAAAGTCCAGCAGCTTTCCGAAGACCCCTTCATCGAATACATCGAAGACGACTACGAAGCCGCCATTCAGGTTATGCCTTACGCCGTAAGCGTAAAGCCCAAAGGCCAGGAAATACCCTGGGGGGTCAAAAAAATCTCGGCCCTGCCGGTGTGGAAAGTATCAAAAGGGGATAAAGTCCGCGTAGGTGTGGTTGATACCGGCGTAGACCTTGACCACCCCGACTTGAAGGAAAATGTTAAAGAAGCTTGTGGCTTTTTGGACTGCAAAAACGTCATCGACGACAACGGCCACGGCACCCACGTGGCCGGGACCATTGCAGCACTGGACAACGACATAGGGGTGGTAGGAGTAGCGCCTAAAGTTGAAATATATTCGGCAAAAGCCTTCGACAAAAACGGGAAAAGCACCGTCTCCGGCATCGTGGAAGCCTTGAACTGGTGCCTTAAAAAAGAAGTCCAGGTGGTCAACATGAGCTTCGGCATCAAAAACAACAGCATAACCCTGCGGAGGGCGGTTAAGGCCCTGCACAAAAGCGGTGTCGTGCTGGTCGCGGCAGCGGGCAATGCAGGAGGAGAAAATTCGCTGCTTTATCCTGCCAAATACCCGGAGGTAATCGCCGTCGCTGCCTGCAGCCAGGACGGAAGGCCGGCAAACTTTACGAGCACAGGCCCGGAGGTAGATGTGACCGCACCCGGGGTCGACATCCTGTCCACCTACAAGGGTGGCCATTACAAGCTGATGAGCGGCACTTCCATGGCTGCGCCTCACGTGTCGGGGGCAGCGGCACTGCTTCTTTCGATTTACAAAATTACTTGCGAACAGGTAAAAGAAATTCTAAAGGACTCTGCCGAGGACCTGGGCCTTCCGAAAGAAAAGCAGGGGGCGGGCCTTATAGATGTCGAAAAGGCGGTAATGAGCATAAATAAATTCAGGAGGGGGAAAGATGAAGGAATTTGAGGAAATCAGGAAGGAAATAGAAAAATCCGGGAAGACTCCGGAAGAAATCGCGCGGATCTTTTCGTCCTTTGGCCTTACGCCTGAAAACCCCGAACTTGCAAGAAAGCTCTTAGAAGAAGCGGACCTTGAAGATTTAACTCCGGAAAAAATATCCGAGAAGCTAAAAAAAATCTCCGACAGCATCCCGCCGGAGCTAAAAAAACAAATGGCAGACCTTATTATGGAACTTTCGAATTACATCCCGGCAGGCCCCATGCCGGAGGATGTGAAAAAATTCATAGAAAGCTGGAAAAAAGCAGCCGAATAAGTTGGATTTTGCCCTGCAGGTGCGGGGCTTTTTATTTGCTTCCGGAAAAATTTTTCCAGCAAGGAGGAAAATTGTATATTTGTGTAGAATGAAGAATAATTATCGAGAGTAATTTGCGTACAAGCAATAAAGGGCCAAAAGCCCTTCAAACATAAGATCTGGTAGTAATTTCTACAGTCTGGGCGGTGAATGCAGTTGGGACGCAAAAAAAGACTGAAGGAAGAGCGGAAAATAGTATCGACAGAAAAAGCCGTTTTCCGGGATAAAACGCTAAGTGACTGGAACATCCTGTCTTACATAATATATGCAGGGTTCCTAATACTTCTCTTTTATCCCCCTTATTTCAGGGGATTGTTTTTCGAAAGAGAACTTCTACCTACCCATATATACAGCGGTATTCTCTTTTTGCTTTGGATAGTGTATAAAAGCACAAACCTAAAAGAAAACGAATTCTTCAGGTCGCCCGTGGATTACGCCGCTTTAGCCCTAGTGGGGGCGTATTTCATCTCATTATTTGTTTCAGTAAACCTTCGCTATGCTGTTGGCGAGCTATTGAAATATATAAACTACTTTATCGTCTACTACCTAGTTTCGGACATAGTCAGGAGCGAAAGGGATAAAAGGATCATCCTCTGGACTATGGTGCTTTCCGCTGCAGGTGTCGCCTTCGCAGGCATTGGTTCGGCGGCAGGCACTGTAAACTACCCCGGAGCCTTCGTTGGTGGCAGGATAAATTCAACTCTGCAGTATCCTAATACCCTCGCCGCATACCTCACTGCTGCACTAATGCTGGGGTTGGGACTCCAGGTTACTTCTGAAAAGCTGTGGCAAAAAACTGTCCTTGCGGCGGTAAACTACACCCTTTTTCTGGCATTTATCTTTGCGCTTTCCAGGGCCGCCTGGCTGATGTTCCCGGTGTTTTATCTTATTCTGATTGTTGGCATACCCGGATCGTATAAAATGAAAGTCATTGGGTATTCACTGCAAACCTTCGCTGCAGGAATTTTCGCATCTCCGGGTTTTGATTCGGGGATAACCGGAGGGGAAACTGGCAAAGTCTGGCTCTGGTACCTGGCGGGATTCATCGTCGCCATAGTAGTATTTTATATTTTCGAAAAGCTTAGCGAGCGAGTTACCGTTAAAGTAAGACCTTTTACATTGCTTTCTATTTTCGTAATTCTTACGATAATAGCGGGTACCGCTGCGTATATAGCTCTTACAACAGAAAAACCCCTTACCCTGGCCCATGGTCCTGACGAGCCTGAAAGTTGGAAAGCCTCATGGTATACCGTGGGTAACGTAAAGCCAGATACCGAATACGTCCTAAAAGTCACAGTAACGACAAGGCCCGGACTGGAACAAGACAAATGGGGCGGGGCTGTCCTGATAAAGAGTGTCGATAAGAACAATAAAGAAACCGATATCAAAAGTGAATTTTTCAATAAAGCTCTGGACCATCAATTGATGGAAATTCCATTTAAATCGCTAAAAGACACTGCAAAGCTTCGCATAGGTTTCGCCAACAACTTCCCCGGCACTTCCGCCACTTTTAGCAACGCAGAAATTTTTGAAGCAAATGACAAAGCCGCAGGCCGTAGAATAATCCTGGCATACAAGTACATCCCTGAGGCTGTTGCGCAGAGACTATCAAGCATAAGCTTCGGAGAATTCAGCTTTCAGGGCAGGCTCAGCTTTTACCGGGATGCATTGAAAATAATAAAGGAACATCCGTTACTCGGCATAGGCGGAGGCGGCTGGAAGTCCGCGTATTTTGCATACCAGTCGTACCGCTACTTTACCACAGAAGTGCACAGCTTCTTCCTTCAGCTCATGGTGGAAACAGGCATAATCGGTCTTATCGCCTTCCTGGCCATACCGGTGTTGATTATCAGGAATTTAGTTATAAATAAAGCGGACGACCCGGCACGCAGTGCTGTCACTTGGGCTGTCCTTTCCTCCGCTACAGCGATCCTGGGGCACAGCGCCGTAGATTTCAACCTTTCTCTTGCAGCCGTTGCGATATACCTGTGGGCTCTTTTTGGCCTTGCAGCAGCGGACGGTATGACGGCCACCCAAACGGCGAAAAGAAGAAAGCCCGCCACAGGATCTTACGCGGTATTGGTCGTAGGTGGAATCACACTCCTTTTCATCGTGGGCTCGGGGATGCTTTACAGCGGTTACTCTTACGGCCAGAAGGCCGTTCAGGCTCTCCAGCGCGGCGATATAGCGGGGGCTATGGAAGCCTTTGAAAAGGCTTCGAAGTACGATCCCCTTACTGCCTCTTTCAAAGCCGACCTTTCCCAGATTTACGATATAATAGCCGAGCAAGGGAAAAACAAAGAGCTCAAAGATAAAGCCGTAAAACTAAGAGAAGAAGCCGCCGCTATGGAGCCTTATAACGCAAAGCTGAAAAGTTTGCTTGCCGAAATCTACCTTAGAGAAGGCAGGCTGGAAGAGGGTCTATCCCTGTTGGAGGAGGCGGCAAGGCTTAATCCATATAACATAAGTGTGTGGGAAACTCTGGCGGAAGGATACGAAAAAGTAGCGGAAGTATATATAGCGAAAAACCAAGCTGACAGGGCAAAAGAGCTCTTTGGAAAATGTGTTGATATTCCATCGAAGATAATTGAACTTAACCGGAAATCGCCCCAGAGCGATCCAGGCGTAGTAAAACTTGCAGCTACAAAAAATCTAATGCTATACCTCACAAAGGCGGAAAAACTTTCAGAAAGCCCGAACCGCGAAACCGTAAAGAAGTTAGAGGATCTAGTCTTTGCGGCAGACTTCAGCATCGACCTCAACGAAGACGGGCGGCCTGACCTGTGGGATGTGTGGGGCGAAGGCGAGATAAAGATTGATCCAGACAGATTCGCAAGCATAAAGCCTGCAGGAGAATCGGACGTTACCTTATATCTGGCGGAAGGTATAAATCTTGAACCTAATGAGCCTTACGAGGTTGAGCTGGAAGCAGACGTTCTCGAGGGAGGATATAAAATAGATGTAATCGCTGACAATAAAGAAGTATTTAGTTTGGCGGCTGATAAAGGAGAATTTGTTACGCCGAATGATATAGAAGGAAAAGACACGAGGATTAGAGTATTTGTAAATCCCAAAAGCGATGTGTATTTGAGAGGGTTTTTACTGTATAAAAAATAAATTTTCACCAACATAAGACAAGAAAAGAAAAAGCATACAAGAAAGAAAGGATAAGGAAAATGTGGCAGCGCATAAAAGAAATATACGCTTACAGAGAAATGCTAAAAAATTTGGTATCAAAAGAACTAAGGGCAAGGTACAAAGGCTCAATTTTGGGGTTTTTTTGGACCTTTTTTAACCCCCTCTTGATGCTTATTGTCTATAGCTTTGTTTTCTCTTTTGTAATGAGATCGGGAATTAAAAATTACTCCATGTTTCTATTTGTGGCTCTGCTGCCCTGGAATTATCTTTCTAGTTCCATCCTACAGGGGGCGGCCAGTCTTGTCCAGAATGCTTCTTTGATAAAAAAAGTGTATTTTCCAAGGGAAGTGCTGCCTCTTTCAGTTGTGCTAGCAAATCTAATAAATTACCTTTTAAGCCTGCTGATACTTATACCTGCCCTTTTGCTCTTTAAAATTCGGCTGACGTGGGCCCTTTTAGCCTTTCCTTTAGTACTTTTAGTTGAAACTATCCTTGTAGCTTCCCTTACACTCTTGGTTTCGGTAGGCAATGTTTATTTCAGGGACTTAGAGCATATAACCGGAGTCTTCATGACTGCATGGTTTTTCCTTACTCCGGTGGTCTACTCGGCCGAAACGGTGCCTCCTAATGCAAAGAAGTTTTTCGCAATAAATCCTGCAGCACACATTATTGAAGCCTACCGAGACATATTCTATGAAGGTATATGGCCTGATTGGAAGGCCCTTTTATACGTTGGCTTGGGCTGCTTGATTTTATTTTGGTTAAGCCTCTTGGCATTCCAGCGATGGCAGAAGGATATAGCAGAAGAAATATAAATGAAAACGGAGGAAGGGTTTAGGTTGGTACAGGAAATATCCAACGAAATAGCTATAGAAGTTAAAGATGTATGGAAAAAATTCCGACTATATCATGAAAAAACTTATAGCTTGAAAGAAAGGATTATATTCTGGGGACGAAGTAAGACCGAGGATTTCTGGGCTTTAAAAGGTATAAACCTAACCATCCCTAAGGGTAGTACAGTAGGGCTTATAGGCCGCAATGGCTCAGGGAAGAGCACCTTGCTTAAGATAATAAGCCGCATCCTTTACCCAACCCGCGGTGAAGTGAAAATAAACGGCAGGGTTTCAACTCTCCTGGAACTGGGGGCAGGCTTTCACCCGGACTTCACCGGGCGGGAGAATATCTTTCTCAATGCCTCCATCCTGGGCCTGACCAGGAAAGAGATAAAGGAGCGCCTCGACGACATCATCGCTTTCGCGGAGCTCGGCGATTTCATCGATAACCCCGTGCGTAACTATTCTTCAGGTATGTACATGCGGCTGGGCTTCGCTGTAGCTGTGCACGTGGATCCGGAAATTCTTCTTATCGATGAGGTCTTGGCTGTGGGAGACCTTGCCTTCCAGGGAAAATGCCTGGCAAAGATAAAGGAACTACAGAAAAAGGGGACTACCATCATCCTTGTATCTCACGCACCTAAGCAGGTAGAAGAACTATGCCACTTCGCTGTATGGCTGGACAGGGGAGAAATAAAGATGCAAGGGGAAGCTAAAGAAGTGACTAAGGCATACAAGGAGTTTGTAGTGGCGAGCTAATAAAAGAGGTGAACTCATTGAAGCTTCGCGGTGCAATTATATTAGCTGCAGTAGATTGGAATTTCCTGCGGCAGCGGGTGCATCATTTAGCTACCGGTCTGGCACAGGCAGGACTTAAAGTTTTATTCGTGGAAAATACTGCCGTGAGGTCTCCGCGTTTTACAGATCTGCCCCGGATTTTTAGGCGGCTGGAGACAGCCATTATCCGCCCAATACATAGTGATGGAGAACCGCTGCCAGCAAACTTAACAATTTACTCACCTTTGGCCGCGCCCTGGCCTTACAATAAAGTGGCAGTAGCCTGGAATTACTCTCTTTTGAACCAGCGGGTAAAGAAGTTTTTAGAAGAAGAGAAACTAAAGCCAGAGGAAGTGTTGTTGTTTACATACCTCGCTACTCCGTTGGCTTTACGTTTGATAGAATCCTATCCTTGGGTGAGTGTAGTGTACGATGTGGTAAGTGACCCTAAGCAGGTAGAACCGAGACTAGCCCCTTTCGAAGAAAAACTTTTGCAGCGGGCTAATGTGACGCTTTTCGCTTCCGCGACGCTTCTTGAGCAATACAGGGACCATACTAAAAACCCGGTTCTGTTCCGCGACGGTTTTAACACAGAACTTCTGGAAGCTAAGGTGGAAACACCTCCAGAGGTGGCCAGGCTACCACGACCACGACTTTTATATATAGGAGGCATTAATCGAAAGCTGTGGGTCGAAGCAATAAAAGCGCTGTGCGAAGCGGTTCCCCATGGATCAGTCATTCTTATGGGACCAGTGGCTCACGGTGAGGTAGTGCTACCAAAGTTGCCTAATCTTTATCTGTTACCTCTTCGCCGTAAATATATTGAACTGGCTGGAGTTTTGCGAACTGCTGATGTAGGGCTCATCCCTTATCGACCTGACCATTACGCTGGTAATATGCATCCATCCAAGCTTAATGAGTATCTCGTATTTGGTCTTCCAGTAGTGGCCACAGCTACGCAGGAACTAGAAAGACTGGCTCAAGAATTCCCTGTTAAACTTTTTTACTTTGGTAGGACGCCAACAGAATTCGCAGAGGCTGGGCTCCTTGCTTTGGCTAAAAATATTAATTTACAAGAAGGTAAAATACAAATTCTAACTACCCAGTTTAGATGGAGAGAACGTGTTAGAGATTTTTTAAGACTTTGCGAGAATAATTAAAAAGCCATTCCTTTTTACGCAAAAAGTATGGCAAAAGTGCAATGATAACATTTTATAAGGAGAAGGATGGGTATGCATTTGAAAGAGTTTACTTATCAATCTGATAGTGGACTTTACGTTCCACCCTCAGGAGTACCTGAGTTCACGTATTCAGACGGTAGCGAGATAGAAGATTACATTTTATGGGCTGTCTCAAATGCGAAGGACAAAAGTTCTTTGTCTGAAGAGCTTCGGAGTTGGATAAAAGACTGGCCTACAAGATACCATTTGAGTCCCTCCCGTGCAAACTTACTTAGGCCGTTTTCGTTTTTAAATAAATCTGCTAAAGTCTTAGAGGTTGGATCTGGATGTGGAGCTATCACACGCTACTTGGGAGAAGTGTGCGGACAAGTTGACGCAATCGAGGGAAGTTATCGCAGAGCAAAGATTACACGTGAACGATGCTCAGATTTGCATAATGTTAACGTTTATGTAGCTAATGTTTTTGATGTATCCTTTGAAAAAGAATATGATATTGTCTCTATTATAGGAGTTTTAGAATATGCCCCGACATTTTGTCCCGAAGAAGTATCGACAGAAGAGTGTTGTGCTAAATTGTTAAAGTGTATAACCCAAGCTTTGAAGGATGATGGCATATTAATATTAGCCATCGAAAATAAGTTGGGTCTAAAATACTGGACAGGTGCTAAGGAAGATCATTCAGGTAGATCCTTTGATGGATTATACGACTATCCCCATTTTCCTGGTTTACCTTTAAGGCCAGTAACCTTCTCAAAAAACGAGCTTTACCAGTTACTTTTGTCAGTGGGTTTCAAATCGGTACAGTTTTATTACCCTTTTCCCGATTATAAGCTGCCGAATACTCTTATTAGGGACAGCGAAGAACTTAAACGAGGTGAACTTTTCCTTCATAATTGGATCGTTACACCTTTTGAAGATTATAGCGGATATCGAGAGTATCTATTACATGAGGGCTTAACGTTGAAAAGTTTGCATAAAGCGGGATTACTAGGAGATTTTGCCAATTCGTTCTTAGTTTTAACAAGCCGGGGAGATCTTTCTCATCTTATAGACGAAACATGGATTGCAAAAAGATTTTCTGTGGAAAGAAAGCCGTGTTATGCAACAGTAACGACACTTTACTGTATACCAGAGTTAAAGGTGGTTAAAAACCAAATATGCTCTGATATTTACATTCCGCAAGGTGGTCTATTGTCTCTTAAAGAAAATGTAGAGCAATGGTATCCTGGTGACCTACTTATTTACGAGCTTTATAAAGCCGTGTTGGATAAAGAGGATCCGGAGTTGCGTCTTAAAAACTTAACAATCTCTTTGAACGATTACCTGATCCAAAACTATGGTACCCAATTGTGTGATGCTCAAGGTTATCCTTTACTTCATGGGCGGGCCTTTGACGTAGTTCCGTGGAACATTATCGTATCTGGAGAACGTTGGGTAGAAATTGATAGAGAATGGGAATACCAGGGAATGCTCCCAGCTGACTTTGTTCTTTATAGGGGCCTTTATTACTTCTTAACCTCTCAACAACCCTATCTTGCTCAAAACAATAACATAAAGCTCAAAGAACCAGATGCGTTGGTAATATCTTTAATTAGAGATGTATATCCAAACTATGATGAAGAGCGTCATATGAAAAACAAAGTTTGGGAGGGACAACTGCAAGATTTTGTTATTGCATTACCTTTCGAAGTAAGAATTAAGCAGTTCCAGTTACAAATAGAAAGTGAACAAATCGAAAAGCAAAAGGTTTTGAATGAAAGAGATCACTTTAAGGCCCAAATAGTGGAAAAAGAGCAGCGCATTTTAGAATTGGAACAAAGCTTCGCGGATTTATCAAGCCGTGTATCTATAAAAGAAAAAAAATTTCTCCACGAGAAGGAGCGTTTAGAAACCCAAGTAGCCGAAAAGGAGCGGATAACCGCGCATCTGGAACAAAGCATCAATGAACTAAAAAAGCAATTGATAGAAAAGGATAATAATCTACTCATGATGCGCAATTCGCTTGGGTGGTTTCTTATTGAGCGGTATAGGAGGTTTGCAGACAAAATATTCCCACCGGGAACGAAGCGACGGGCAATATATGAATTGTGGCAAAAAGCTTTAAAAACCACCATTACGAGTGGGCCAGTAGAACTTTATAAGAAAACCAAAAATTGGTTTATCATCAAAAATAAACAAAGGAACGTAGCGAAATTGAAAAAAGTAGAAATAAATTCTGAGGAGTCTATACATGCCAGCGGTGGTTTATATGAGGAAGCATATAAACACATGCTTTCTGTGGCAAAAAAAGAAAGATCTAAGGATTATGTCCCCATACAAGAACACGATATATCACCTTCAGACATTCCTGTTCGATTAATTGCCTTTTATTTACCGCAGTTTCATCCGATTCCAGAGAACGATGAATGGTGGGGTAAGGGATTTACCGAATGGACTAATGTCTCTAAAGCCGTTCCGCAGTTTATCGGCCATTACCAACCCCATCTGCCCGGCGAACTGGGTTTTTACGACCTGCGTGTCCCTGAAGTTCAGCGACGTCAAGTTGAACTAGCTAAAAAATATGGCATTTACGGTTTCTGCTTCTATTACTACTGGTTCAACGGCAAACGCCTGCTATGGCGTCCTATTGAGCAATTTATTTCTGACTCTGAAATAGATTTTCCGTTTTGCCTATGCTGGGCAAACGAAAACTGGACTAGGCGCTGGGACGGCTTGGACAATGAAATATTAATCGCCCAAGTACACTCTGAGGAAAGTGATTTTGCATTTATTCGGGATATCGAACCTATTCTTCGTCACAAACGATATATTCGAATTAATGGACGACCATTGCTTATTGTGTATCGACCTCAGCTTATGCCTAATCCGGCAGCAACAGCAAAGCGATGGAAAGAGTATTGCCGAGAGGCTGGCATCGGAGATTTATACCTTGTAGCAGCTCAGACATTTGGTTTTTATGATCCACGAGAAGTTGGTTTTGATGCTGCGGTAGAGTTTCCTCCTCATAATGTTAACATTCCGGAAATCAATCACACGGTTCAGCTTTTGAATCCAAACTTTTCTGGTAAGATCTACCGTTATACAGACGTCGTAGAATATGTGTCGAACCGCCCTAGACCACCGTACCAGCTCTTCAAAACAGTATTTCCATCCTGGGATAATGAACCACGACGACCAGGACGCGGTCATATCTTTGCCTTTTCATCACCCGAGGCCTATAAAGATTGGTTAACACAGGCTTGCCTCTTTGCTTTGGAAGATCCAGATCCAGAGAAGCATATAGTATTCATCAATGCATGGAACGAGTGGGGAGAAGGAGCACACTTGGAGCCTGACAGGCGCTTTGGTTACGCTTATTTGCAAGCGACTGCAGATGTGCTTGAACAGCTTTCATCTTCAAAGCCTAGTGTGTTTATTGATCATTCGATCTTAAAAGATTTAGGTTCAGTCCCTGCAACCTCAGAAGTAGCAGTTATATTGCATTTGTATTATTTAGATCTCTGGGAAGAAATATCTACCTACTTGGGCAACATTAAAACATCTTTCGACTTATATATCTCTATTCCTTGGAACGCCCCGCCTCATTTTGAAAGGATAATATGTAGTAAATTCCCACAAACAATCGTCCTTAGGACAAAAAATCGAGGGAGAGACATTGCGCCATTTATAGAACTATTGGACTTAGTAATCAAAAGAAATTATCATGTTGCACTGAAAATACATAGCAAAAAATCCTTAGTAAGAAGAGAAGGTGATCTTTGGAAGGTTGAAGGTGAACAATGGAGAAAAGATATGCTTATAAAACTGTTAGGAGATTCGGAAAAAATCATGAGGATCATAAGGCGTCTTAACGGAGAGGAAAGAATTGGGCTTATCGCTCCAAAAAATTACATAGTTCCGCTCGCATCTTATTTAGGAGAAAATAATATGTACTTAGAAAAACTGACTCGTCGATTGGAGATCATGATAGATTATAATGCTCCATTTAGTGCCGGTACTATGTTTTGGTTCAAACCACAAGCCCTCGTCGATCTGTTGAAGCTGGAGTTGGATTACACAATGTTTGAGCCAGAAGCTGGGCAGGTAGATGGTACATTAGCACATGCTATAGAGAGATTAATAGGGCAAATTATTTTAGCAAAAGGATATAAGTTAGTTAGTGATGATGAAATATAGTCATACATATTTTACGACAAGGTTGTTCACCAAACAATGGCATATAGGAGAATAAAAATTATGGGAAGAAGTTCTATGTTCACAAAGGCTATGTGGATAATCTATCACCAGGGACCCGTGGAATTGATAAGGAGGATCTGGCGTTACCTTGGGAAATATGGGTTAAGAGGCATTTGGGCTTATAGTTCCCGAACACATAACTATAACCTGTGGCTTCGTATAGAAGCAAAGAGAATTGAAAGGTTACTGATGGCTGCTTCAGAGGATATTGCAAGGTTTCAATATAATCCCGTAATTAGTATTGTTATGCCTGTTCGAAATACTGATTTAACTTATCTTAAACGTTCCATTAGCTCAGTTTGTAACCAAGTTTATCCATACTGGGAACTATGTATAGTTAACGACGGTTCTGACAAATGGGAGGTAACAGAAGTTTTAGAAAGTTTTCGGGCAAAAGATAAACGAATAAAAGTAGTTAATTTACCACAATCCAAGGGAATCGTGGGGGCTACCAACGCGGCTCTCTCTATAGCTACCGGTGAATTTATCGGTTTTTTAGACCATGACGATGAACTTGCGCCGCATGCATTATTACAAGTAGTTCGCTGCCTAAATAAACAACCAGAGTTGGATGTAATATATTCCGATGAGGACCGTATAATTGGCGATAGGCGATGTGAGCCGTTTTTCAAGCCAGACTGGTCACCGGACCTAATGCTCTCGATGAACTATATCGGGCACTTTTTAGTAATTAGACGTAAATTGATTGAAAAATTAGGAGGGCTACGACCAGAAGCTGAGGGAAGTCAGGACTATGATCTTGTTCTCAGGGTCACTGAAAAAACAAATAGGATAGCGCATATTCCCGAAATTCTTTATCACTGGCGTATTACTCCTGGTTCCGTAACAAACCGACCCGAAAGCAAGGCACGCGCTTTTGAAGCAGCCCAAAAGGCACTCGCATCTGCTTTAGAAAGGCGAAGGATACAGGGACAAGTCGTGCAAATCGGCGAAGGTCGCTATCGGATAAAGTATATAGTGCAGGGAACCCCCCGGATTAGTATAATTATTCCTACCAAAGACAAAGCACATTTGCTGCAGCGCTGTGTGGCTACAATTCAGGAACGAAGCAGCTATAAGAACTACGAATTGATAATCGTTGATAACCATAGTAAAGACCAAGCTACGATGGATTACCTTACTTTTATTCAGCAAAGAGGTATTTGTAAGGTGATTTCTTTCAGCGAACCATTTAATTATGCAAAGATAAATAACTTTGCTGTACAACAAGCAGAGGGAGAATACCTCGTATTCCTCAATAACGATACTGAAGTAATCTCGCCTGATTGGTTAGAGGAACTCTTGAGCTATGCGCAACAAAAACGTATAGGAGCCGTAGGTGCCAAATTGCTTTTCCCCAATAACACAATACAGCACGCTGGGGTTATTATAGGTTTAGGTGGGGTAGCGGGGCATGCCTTTTACAGTCTTCCGGCGTCGGACCCAGGTTATATGGGTCTTGCTGATGTGACACGCAATTGTGCTGCGGTCACTGGAGCGTGTATGATGTTGCGGCGTATCGTTTTCGAAGAAGTTGGTGGCTTCGACGAAGAACTAGATGTAGCCTATAACGACGTAGACCTTTGCTTACGGATAATCCAGCATGGATGCTACATCGTTTGGACGCCGCATGCAGTGCTTTACCACCATGAATCGGCTTCGCGAGGTTATTACCAGCCGGAGCGTAACATTCGCTACTTTTGCGAGAAGTGGCGTGATTTTCTCGATCGGGGTGATCCTTTCTACAATCCGAACCTGGCGCTGGATAGGACTGATTTTATGGTGAAAGTTTAAACTTACTGCTTAAGGCTGAAAGTTATAGATATCGCAAGGTAGCATTGCCAGAAAATATTATGTTTTAGAGGCCATAGGCCTGGATAATATAGCGCTCAGCATTGATATGGCTGCTCTTATCCTCTTCTAGCGGGAGATACTACCCCGTCATCCTGGGACCCCTCCCATTGTAGAAATCAAATGCTTGCAAGTTCTGGTAGGATGATCTTCCCCGTATGGCTAGGGTCTGGTGCGGACCTTCAATACCCAGTCGGTTCTTGTTATCGGATGCGAGGCTAAGATGATGCAAAAGTTGCTCCTCAAGTTCCCTGCTGTAGTACTTTTGGATAGAAATATCTTTTTAAAGCTAGGGGGATCATTATGGAACCGGTACGCATAAGGGACCCCATTCATGGAATGATTGAGCTAAACGAAGGAGAAGCAGCTATCGTAAATCATGAGGTTTTTCAACGCCTGCGAAATATTCGGCAGTTAGCATTAACTTATAAAGTCTATCCCGGAGCTACTCATACTCGTTTCGAACATAGCCTGGGTGTAATGCATTTAGCAAGTAGAATAATGGATTCTCTATATAGGAGACCTTTATTAAGAGAGCGTTTCAATGAAGAAGAATTTAAGAGACTTCGGCAGCTTGTGAGGCTTGCCGGTCTCTTACACGACGTCGGACATGCGCCCTTTTCCCACGGTGGAGAAGCTGTTTTCCCTTCAGGCTTAAAGCATGAGAATTATTCGATTGCCATTATGCGGTGCTATTTTGATCCCATTATTGAAAAATATTTCCCAGATATTAAAGTAGAAGAAATTATTGCCCTACTAAATAAGGGTTACTTGGCTGCTGATTTAGTCTTTTTGGGAAAAATCATTGATGGTGAGCTGGATGCTGATAAACTGGATTATCTTCTCAGCGATTCCTATTATTGCGGTGTTCGATATGGGACTTACGATCTCGAGAGAATTTTAGATACTTTGACTGTGGTTCCGATCATGGAAAGAGCTTTTCCTGTACAGGATGAAAAAAACAAAGAAGACCTTACAGGATTTTGGCTACTTGGTATAGATTCCGATGGAATTCAGGCAGTGGAAGAACTTATATTTGCCAGGTATTGGATGTTTATCCAGGTATACTTTCATAAGACCAGGCGGATCTATGATTATTATTTGACGAGGTTTTTAAAAGATTTTCTTCAGGAAAAATATGAAGGATGTTTCCCTTCTCCCGACCGTTTAGAGGATTACATTTCGTTAGACGATTGTGCTATTCTAGAAGCAATAAAGAAAATGCGAAAAACCAACGAGTGGGCTCGTAGAATTTATGAAAGAGACCATTTATCTGAGGCTTTTGTTACCTTGCCTCACCACAGCGGCCTGGCAAGTTATATGGTAATTTCGGAGCTAAAAGAAAGGTTCTTTGAAAGATATGGTAATGATCCAGCTAAAGCCTACGTAGATGATAAAGCTAAGAAACTACCAACTAACCCATTTTTTGACCTAAAAAAGCAGGAAGAAGAAGACGAAGAGGGGAAGGAAAACAAGAAATTTACTAGTATAGTAGTACAAGATAAACATAACCCTCATAAATATTATTCTATATTCGAATGTTCGCTTCCGCTGCAATTACTTTCACAAAGGAATATTAATATTGTCCGTTTTTACGTGGCGCGTGAGAAAAAGGAGGAGGCAGCGGCGTGGTGTAATGAGCAATTTATCCAAATCCAGTCTAAAATCAAAGAAATTGAGGAGGGTCGGACTTAATGAAGCTTGAAGCACTCATTGCTTATCTAGCAGATAAAACTGTGATCAGAGGGAAGAAGGCATTACAGAAACTGGTTTATTTCTGTACCGAAATTGGTGTACCTGTTTATGCTAGCTTTCGTATGCACATCTATGGACCATACAGTAACGAAGTAGCAGAAGAACTATCGGAAGCTATTACAAAAGAAATCATAAAGCTGAGTTATGATGGCTTTAGCTTTACGAAGGGTAATACTTGCCAGAAATACATTGACGAACATAAGCAGGATATCGACGCTTACCGGGCGAAAATCGATAGGGTTCTGGATACTTTCGGGAAATTATCTCCTTTAGACCTTGAACTTTATGCAACTGTTCATTTTATTGCTACTGCTTTACAGGAGGCGTACGGTAACGTAGACGAACAAAAGGTAATAGCAGAGGTTTACCGGGCTAAAGGAGGCAAATTTACTTTTTCGCAGATCAAGCAGGCCTATGATAATCTTATTACCTGGGGCTGGCTCATCAAACATTAACAACTTACATTAGAAAGCAGGGATAAAAACTTGCTTAACCCCAAAGGCAAAGTCCTGTTCCTCGCCACAGTCTATACCCACTTGGCTTATTTTCACATACCTTTTATGCAGCTTTTGCAAAATAAAGGCTACGAAGTACACGCAGCAGCTTCTCCAGATGAGGGTGGAAAAGAAGATGTAGAGGCTACAGGGGCAAGGTGCTGGGATATAACTTTTTCCCGTTCGCCCTATAGCCTTAAAAATTGGCGAGCTATGAAAGAATTAGGCTACCTGTTCGAGGCTTACCGTTTTGATCTTATCCATGTCTATACCCCCGTAGCCGCTTTTCTAGGGAGATTCGTGGCTAGAGCTAAAAATCAAGGCCCCGTGCTATACACGGCTCATGGATTTCACTTTTACCGGGGTGCACCTTTAAAAAACTGGCTCCTGTATTACCCCCTGGAACGGCTGGCTTCCCGCTGGACCGACGGGCTCATCGTGATCAATAGGGAAGATTTCGAAAGCGCCCGCCGGCTCAGCTTTGAGCCGGGCAGAAACCTCTTTTACGTGCATGGTGTAGGAGTAGATCTTAGCTATTATACATCTCTGTCTTCCACAGGAGAATACGTACGGGTAAAACTCGGCCTTTCTCACTCTGATATAATTGTCACCTGTGTGGCAGAAATGAATCCCAATAAAAATCACATGTTGCTCTTGAGTGCATGGAAAAAGCTAGCGGCAGAATGTTCTAATTGTCACCTCCTGATGGTAGGTAAAGGAGAGCTGATGCAGGTTCTGCAGAAAAAAGTAAGGAAAGAAAAAATACCTAGGGTGTATTTCCTAGGCTACCGCCGGGATGTACCTCAAATCCTTCTGGAAAGTGATATTGTGACTCTAACCTCAAAGCGTGAAGGCCTTCCTAAGTCTATTATGGAGGCTATGGCTGCTGGGAAACCGGTGGTGGCTACTAATGTGCGCGGCAGTCGCGATCTGGTAGAACACGGAAAAACGGGGTTTTTGTTGGAATTAGGGGATACTGAAGGTTTGTTTCTTGCCCTTAAGAGTCTTATAGAAAACGAAAAATTGCGTAAAACCATGGGTCAAGCCGGCCGTGAAAAGATTAAAGATTATTCCCTGGACAGGGTTCTCAATGAGATGGAGGCTATTTACATGCGTTATTTGTAACATTAAAAGTGGTTACCTGATAACAATTGTTAGCAGGAAAAACTCGTCGAATTATTTTAATTTAAGAGAATAATAGGGGAGCTCCTCCGATGGATGGGATAACCAAAAAGAATTTAATTTCCTTATTGTTAGCAATGCTAGATATATTTTTTATCAATTTGGGTTATTTATTAATTTTTTATCTATGGAAAGGCAAATTTTCGACCGAGAATATAGAGGCATACATTACCGTCATCCCTGTAATTTCGATATCGGCTTTGATATTATTCAACATATACGGTTTATATAACATCGAAAGGAGAAACATAAGTGAACTGGCTGTTTCAAGCGTAATTGCGCTCTTTTTTTCCAATGTTATCGGTATGGCTTCGAGCTTTTTCCTTCGGAGTTTTGCTTTTCCAAGGAGTGTTTTTATCGGTGGTTTTATACTGCAAACGGTTTTTATCGTTATTTTAAGGTACATAGCAATAAATTTATACAAAAAGATGCACGGGCCGGAGCGATTGCTCATAGTAGGCAGGGAGGAAGATGCAAAGCAGATAATAAACAGTATTTCTAGGATTGACCGCGGATGGGTGGACTGCAGGTATGCGGTGCTGGGAAATGAGGTAGAAACGCTGAAAGGGGCCATAGCCCTGGCCGATACCATATTTTTAACGGCAGAGGCGGCTAAAAATTTAAAAAAGGAGATTGTAGACGCTTCTTTAAAGGGAAAGAAAATTGCTATCATCCCAGATTTATATGAAATCCTGATGCCGAAGGCCAGGCTTGTCACCTTCGATGATTTACTGGTTTTCGAACTCCCCAACTGGAATATAAGTAAGGGCCAGCAGGCAATTAAAAGGGCACTGGATTTTATCAGCGCGCTGTTGGGCCTGATTTTATCCCTTCCTCTAATTGCCGTTGTATCGATCCTTATCAAACTGACCTCCGAAGGCCCGATCTTTTTCGTCCAGGAGAGAGTCGGCCAGTACGGGAAGAGATTCAAACTTTATAAGTTCCGGACCATGAAAAAAGATGCTGAAAAACATACCGGCCCTGTAATAGCCGGCAGAGACGACCCGCGGCTGGCCCCCCTGGGCAAGGTACTGCGGGCCCTGAGGCTTGATGAAATCCCACAGCTGATCAATGTCCTCAAGGGCGACATGAGCCTTATTGGGCCGAGGCCCGAAAGGCCGGTCTTTGTCGAGAAATACTGCCAAATCAACCCTTATTACAACTACCGCCACCTGGTGAAGCCCGGGATAACGGGCCTGGCCCAGGTAATGGGGAGTTACGATACTTCCTTCGAGGATAAACTTAGGTATGACCTGTATTATATCAGCAATTATTCCCTTTTGCTGGATCTAAAAATATTCTTCCTAACCATAAAAACCGTTTTGCTGGCGGAAGGCATTGTAAAGAAAAAAAATATCGACGTCGATGAACAGTGGCAGAATATGATAGTCCTCTGCAGCGAAGAGCTGTCTTCAAGCAGGGAAAATCACTGAAATAAAGTTTAAAAGCCTCGGAAGCTTGAAAATTCTCTGATTATGTGTAACTTTTATAGATTTTAATGGTTATATCTATTCGTTTTAGTAGGAATTCCTGCTTATAGCAGGGAAAAATAACTTTATGTCGAATAACAAAAGCGAATATCGTAAATTTTTTGCAATAGCTAAATACATATTTTTTGGCAGCTGAAGAAGAACCAAACTAGGAAAGAACAGGAATATAAGATGATTATTAATTGAGGGAGAATTTGGTAGAATTGTTTAACTTTAATTATGTAAAGTTTAGAGGTGATTTCATGAAAGCCATTATTTTATCCGGTGGAAACGGAACACGACTATATCCAATAACAAAGGCAATTAGCAAACAGTTGGTTCCAGTTTACGATAAACCCATGATTTATTATCCACTCTCCACGGTTATGCTTACAGGTATTAAAGATGTGCTGATAATCACCAATCCGGAGTATGTAGAACTTTACAGAAATCTTTTAAAAGATGGATCTCATATTGGAATTAATATACAGTATGCCATCCAAACAGAACCACGAGGCCTTGCCGATGCGTTCATCGTTGGTGAGAGGTTTATCGATGGCGATAAATCTATGCTGATTCTTGGAGACAACATCTTCTATGGCCAGGGGTTCGGTGCTATGCTCAGGAAAGCAGCGTCCTTGGAAAAAGGTGCTGTCATTTTTGGGTATTACGTCAAAGACCCCCGGCCTTATGGTGTTGTTGAGTTTGACGAACAGGGGAATGTTATCTCAATCGAGGAAAAACCTGAAAGACCGAAATCAAACTATGCCATTCCGGGGCTATATTTCTATGATGAAAAAGTAGTAGAATTTGCAAAAAGTTTAAAACCGTCCGCAAGAGGGGAATTGGAAATAACGGATTTAAATAGAAAATATTTAGAAATTGGGGAACTAAAAGTTGAACTTTTTGGAAGAGGTTTTACGTGGCTCGATATGGGAACGTATGATGGATTACTGGAAGCAGCTAATTTTGTGGAAACGATCCAGAAGCGCCAGGGCTTTTACATAGGCTGCATCGAAGAAGTTGCCTTTAGAATGGGGTACATAGATAGGGAGCAACTTTATAAGCTCGGAAAAGAGATGGAAAAAACAGACTACGGAAGGTATTTGATGGATTTGGCGAATGGAGTGAGAGAATGAGCAAGTTTGAAAAGATAGAAACTGGAATAGACGGCTTGTATATAATAAAACCAACTGTGTTTAGTGATAGTAGGGGTTTTTTCATGGAAGCATGGAATGAGAGGGACTTTTTGGATATAGGTTTAAATGTAAAGTTTGTGCAAGATAACCATTCAAGGTCGACTAAGGGAGTCTTAAGAGGTCTTCACTTTCAGGATCCCCACCCCCAGGGGAAACTAGTGAGGGTAGTTACTGGCATCGTGTTCGATGTGGCGGTGGATTTGCGAAGAGATTCTCCAACCTTTGGGAAATGGTTTGGCGTTATTTTGAGCGAAGAGAATAAAAAAATGCTTTACATTCCAGAAGGATTCGCGCATGGCTTCCTTGTATTAAGTGATTATGCGGACTTTCTATATAAGGCAACGGAATACTATTGTAAAGAATGTGATGCTGGAATCATATGGAATGATCCGGATATTGGGATTGACTGGCCACTTAAAGAGTATGGGATAAAGGAGCCAATCCTGTCTGAAAAGGACAGAAATTTACCAACGTTGAAAGAGTGGCTTAAAAGTGGGTGTAGAAGATGAAGGTATTGATCACAGGTGCTAGCGGACAACTTGGCCAGGAGTTTCAAAAGTTGTTCGAAAAAGAAGGCATTGAGTACATACCGGCAGGCCACGGTACACTTGATATAACGAACTTAAGGATATTGAGAGAATTTACTAAAGGCAAAAACATAAGCCATATAATAAACTGTGCTACTTATAATGCAGTGGATAAAGCTGAAGAGGACTGGAAAACAGCGTATCTTGTCAACGGCTTTGGTGTAAGAAATCTTGCAATAGTTGCAAATGAAATAGGGGCAGAGCTAGTGCATTATTCTACAGATTACGTATTTGATGGGGAAAAAAAGAGTCCCTACACGATATACGATACTCCAAACCCGATAAACAAATACGGAGAAAGTAAACTGCTGGGCGAGCGCTTTTGTCAAATGACGCAAAAATATTATCTTGTGCGAGTCAGCTGGGTTTTTGGAAGTGGGAATATTAATTTTCCCAAAAAAGTTCTTGAATGGATCAAGGGGAAAGATGTAGTTAGAATAGCAGACGATGAAGTAAGTTCCCCGACGTACGCAGTTGATTTAGCATATGCAACGTATTTGTTGATAAAAGAAAGAGCGTACGGGCTTTATCATATAACAAATACACCAGCCTCAAGGTACGAGTGGGCAGAGTATATACTGAAAAAAATTAATTTTAAAGACAAGATTGAGAGAGCAAAACGGGATGAATTTAAACTTCCTGCAAAGAGGCCGGGTTATTCCGTTTTGAATAACTTCGGTTTAAAAGAAACGATAAACTTTGAAATGCCGTCCTGGCAGGATGCAACGGACAGATTTTTAAAAGAACTAAACCTTCTATAAGGGGGATTGTCTTTGATTTTACTCGTAACCGGTTGTGCCGGATTTATAGGAAGCAACTTTATATATTACTACCTTGGGAAGTATAAAGATAGGAAAATCATTGGTCTTGATAAACTAACCTATGCTGGCAACCTGGAAAATCTCGAGAACCTTACCCAGGAGCAAAAACAGAGATTTTATTTCATACGAGGAGATATTACCAATGCGGAACTTGTCGATTATATATTCGAAGCGTACGATATAGACGTAGTTGTCAACTTTGCAGCGGAGTCGCATGTCGATAGATCGATACTCGATCCGCAAGTTTTTCTGAAGACAAATGTGCTTGGGACACAAAATCTACTCGATGTAGCCAAAAAACATTGGTATAGGAACGGAAAGTGGAAAGAAGGCAAGAAGTTCATCCAAATTTCAACGGATGAAGTATACGGTTCACTTGGACCAACTGGGTATTTTACGGAGGAAACGCCTCTTGACCCGCATAGTCCCTATTCGGCAAGCAAGGCTTCAGCGGATTTGATGGTAAAGGCGTACCATTATACGTTTGGAATGCCGGTTAATATAACAAGATGCTCGAATAATTATGGTCCATACCAGTTTCCTGAAAAGTTGATACCACTCATGATATGGAACGCATTGAATCACAAAGAACTTCCCGTTTATGGAGATGGTAAGCAGATAAGGGATTGGCTGTACGTAGAAGATCATTGCAGAGCAATAGACTTGGTGATAGAAAAAGGAAGAATTGGGGAAATTTACAACATAGGTGGACATAATGAAAAAGAAAATATCTACATAGTAAGGAAAATTATTGAAATACTCAGGGAAAAAACAGGAGATGAAAATATAAATGAGGGGCTAATAAGGTACGTAAAGGATAGACCAGGCCACGATAGGCGTTATGGAATCGATCCCACAAAGATTATGAAGGAACTCGGTTGGGAGCCAGAAGTAATGTTTGATGATGGGATTGAGAAAACGGTGAATTGGTATTTGAACAATATAGATTGGGTAAAAAGGGTAATATCTCAAGAGTATTTGGAGTTTTATGAGAAGAACTATAGCAAAAGATGATATGTTGGTTTGCAATAAAATTGCAAGAAAAAGAAGTTAGATGCCGCTTTAAATCCCCTGTGAAATGGTGAAGCCTCTGGGAAGAAAGAAGAGGTTCTTTATAATAGTAGCTTTTTTCATAGCAGCTGTTATTTTAAGTTATGCCGGATTTAAGTATTACCAGATATATAAAAACTTGAAAAACATGGAAAAAGAAATTGGTCTACCGCCTAAGGAAACCGAGATTAGACCGCTAAAACCGGTGAATATTTTACTTTTGGGAATCGACTCAGGGGAGTTTATGGGAAGTTATCGGCCGGGACGTGGACGGGCAGATACAATTATGCTTTTTGCAGTCCGACCGGCGGAGGGGAAAATAATTCAGGTGTCTATACCCCGGGACTCCCGGGTGGAAGTCCCGGGGTATGGGGTAACGAAGATAAACCATGCCTATGCATACGGTGGCGCAGAATTGATGCAAAAAACGGTGGAAAAACTTCTTGATATAAAAATCGACAGGGTTGTGGTGTTGAACTACTCGGCTTTTGTCCAGCTAATAGACCGTCTTGGGGGAGTAACCCTTGATGTGGAGGAAGATATAAATAACCGGTACAATATTGGAAAGCCTATATCCACAGGTCATGTAAAGCTTACCGGCGAGGAGGCTTTCCGGTATGTCCATGCTAGGGACGGCGATATAGAGCGGATAAAAAGGCAGCAAAAGTTTTTACAAAGTGTATTTGTTGAAATAAAGCAAAAACAGGCTTATGCTGAGCTGCTTGATTATATTATTGAAAACCCAGAAGTAATCACGACAAATTTTTCTTTAAGGGAAATTCTAGCTTTTTTAAAGAACTCAGAGCAACTAGAAAAGTTAAAGCTGGAAAGTGTCCTCCTTGAGGGAAAAGGGCAATATATTGACGGAATAGCTACTGGATTTTAGATAATAAATACCTGGGAACCGTACAGAATATGATTAGATAACAGAAGTTCTATTTGAAGAATAGTAAGTATACGGGAGATAACAGCCCGGAACAAACCAGTAAACATAGCCGAACGCATAGGACGCCTAAATACCTAGCGTATTCAAGGACCTGGATGGCTGGATACGCTGGAGGCTGCGCATGTGCCTTTGGAAGCAGTGGAATCGGGTACGTACGAGGTATCGTGAACTTAGGGCACTGGGGTTGCTGGAGCGAGTAGTGCACGAATTTGCCAATGCACGGAGAGGGCCATGGCGGATTGCTCGCGGGCCAATGAATAGAGCCCTGGGCAACGCCTACTGGCAACCCCAGGGCCTGACGAGCCTGACCGAACGCTATCAGAGGCTTCGTAAAGCTTGATGAACTGCCGGATGCGGACCCGCATGTCCGGTGGTGTGAGGGGACGGGGGTTAGTCACCCCCTCCTACTCGATATGTGTGCGCTCGGCATGGGATAAAACTTGGTGGTAGGGCTTTTTTCATGCTATCCTGCAGGAACACGTTTTTCCTTTCAGTGCGATGCCTACTTTCACGATATCCTTAATTCCCCTGTCCCTCAAATCCGCCTCGTATTTTTTGCTTTCTATCTGCTCTAAGGCCTTTTGCGCGTCTTTTGCAGGGTCGCCTTCCGATACCTT